>CALMBN010000340.1 GCA_937860195.1 uncultured Novosphingobium sp. | reverse complement strand
GAACCTGAGCGACCTGGCCGCCATGGGCGCGGAGCCGGCCTGGGCGCTGCTCGGCCTGACGCTGCCGTCGGTGGACGAGCACTGGCTCGCCGGTTTCTCGGCCGGGCTCGATGCGCTCGCGCGCCGCTTCCAGGTCGCGCTCGTCGGCGGCGACACGACGCGCGGTCCGCTGACCGTCACGGTAACGCTCGCCGGCACCGTGCCGCCGGGGCAGGCGATCTTCCGCGACGGCGCGCGTGCAGGCGACGACCTCTGGATCAGCGGCACGCCCGGTGATGCCGCGGCGGGCCTCGCGATTTTCCAGGGCCGGCTTCCGGCACAGGGCCGCGCACGGGACGCGCTCCTCGGGCGGTTTCAGTTGCCGCAGGCCCGGGTCGCGCTCGGCGATGCCCGGATCAACCTTGGCAAGGTCCGCGCCGGGGCGTTCGATCTCCTCGCAATCGACGCGTTTTCATCGGATTCGATCCCTCTGCACCTGTTCACGCACGAAGCTTTTGGAATCTATCTCGATGCGCTGGCGCCGCAGGGCATCCTGATCGTCCATATCTCCAACCGCTATATCGATCTGGAGCCCGCGCTTGCCGCCGAAGTCAAGGCGCGCGGGCTACACGCCGCAGTGCGCGAGGATTCACCGCCGGTCGAAAGCCCATGGACCGGCTCGACCTGGGTCGCGGTGAGCCGTGATCCGGGCCAGCTCAAGGCGTTGGCAGACCTTGCCCCGGCAATGCCGTGGCGCGGCTTGACCAGGCCCGCGCCGCGCCCATGGAGTGATGACCACGCCTCGATCCTGCCCTATGTCACCTGGGCCAACTTTCTGGGGAAGCCATGAACCGTCCTGATACCACCATCATCGGCATCCACGGCAAAGCTCCGCGGATTCACGACAGCGCCTTTGTCGCGCCCGGCTGCCGGATCATCGGCGATGTCGAGATCGGGCCCGATGCCTCGATCTGGTACAATTGCGTGCTGCGCGGCGATGTCACCCGGATCGTGATCGGGGCGCGAACCAACGTGCAGGATGGCTCTGTGATCCATTGCGATGGCCCCCAGCCCGGCGCGCCCGATGGCTTCCCGACGATTATCGGTGATGACGTGCTGATCGGGCACATGGCGATGATCCATGGCACCCGGATAGAGGACAAGGGCTTCGTCGGCTTTGCTGCGCAGACCATGAACGGCTGTGTGATCGAAGCCGAAGCGATGCTGGCGGCAGGGGCCTTGCTCGCGCCGGGCAAGCGGATTCCGGCGCGGCAGTTATGGGCGGGCCGCCCGGCCGCGTTCATGCGCGATCTGGATGACCGGATGATCGCCGGGCTGCAATTGGGCGTCGCGCACTATGCCGAAAACGCCAAGCATCACGCGGCGCTGTTCGATGGCCAAACCGAAAGCTGAATTCCCCCCTGTCGAGGCTATTCGCGCACTGGCCGATGCTGAGGGTCGCCTTGCGCTGCGGGTCACGCCCGGCGCGCGCAGCGAAAGCGTGGAGCTCGGGCAGGGCGTTCTGCTGATGAAAGTGCGGACCAAACCGGAAGATGGCAAGGCCAACGATGCGGTGCTCGAACTGCTGGCCAAGGCGCTGGGCATCGCGACGTCAAGACTGCGCTTGTTGCGCGGCAGAACGGGACGCGACAAACTGGTCCAGCTTGGCTGACGCTCATCGATCCGGGGTATGCCAGCTTTCAGCTTCCAGATGTTTTTCGCGAAGGCGTAGCGCAAGTCCCAAGCCTACCCCGACTCCGATCGCGATGGTCAGGTCGGCCAGAACTGTCAGGATCAGCGTCAGCAGCAGCAGGATTCGGTCGCTGATCGGTGCCGCCCAATAGCTGGCCCATTTGTGCGGCTCGCTCATGTTCCAGGCGGTGGTCAGCAACAGCGCGGCGAGCGCCGGCATCGCCAGATAGCCCGCCAGCGGTGCAGCCAGCAGCAACACCAGCAGGATTACGACCGCGTGGACCAGTCCGGCAACAGGTGTGGTGCCGCCCGCGCGAATGTTGGTGGCGGTGCGGGCAATCGCGCCGGTGGCGGGCAGTCCGCCAAACAGCGCCGAGCCGATATTCGCCCAGCCTTGCGCAAACACTTCGGCATTGGGGCGGTGACTGCCTTCGATCATCCGGTCCGCGACCATGGCGGAGAGCAAAGATTCAATCGCGGCGAGGAAAGCGATGACAAAGGCCGAAGGCAACAGCTCCTTGATCCGGTCGAGCGTGATAACGGGAACGGAAGGCGTGGGCAGCGTGGCGGGCAGCGCGCCATAGCGTGAGGCGATGGTATCAATCGGCAAATGCGTAACTGCCACAGCCGCCGAAACAGCGGCCACGGCCACGATCAATCCGGGAAAGCGCGGAAACAACCGTCGCAGCAGAACGATCAGGACCAGTGCCGCCACACCCATGCCCAGCGCCGTCAGATTGAAAGTGGCGCGTGCAGCCCACAGCGCTTCAAGCTTGGCAATGAATTCGGCTGGCATGACCCCGCCCGACAAGCCGAAAAAGTCCTTCAACTGGCTCGCGGCGATAATGATCGCAATACCGATGGTGAAGCCGTTGATCACCGCTTCGGGAACATAGGCGATCAGGTTGCCCGCCCGCAGCAGCCCGGCCACAACCAGAATGACTCCCGCCATCAGCGTGGCCAGGACCAGCCCATCATAGCCGTGCTGCGCGATCACGCTGTAGACCACGACAATGAACGCCCCGGTCGGCCCGCCGATCTGAACCCTGCTGCCGCCCAGCAATGAGATGAGAAAGCCAGCTACGATCGCTGTCACCAATCCGGTGGCGGGATCGGCACCCGAAGCGATCGCGATCGCAATGCTCAGCGGCAAGGCGACCATGGCAACGGTCAACCCGGCAAAGGCATCGGCGGAAAACTGCGCGGCGGTATAGCCGGGCAGGGTGCTGAGCAGCTTGGGCTTCATTGCCCGAGGCAGGGGCGATGTGCGCTATTCAGGGTCATCCGTGCCCGTGGCCGACTGTGCCTTACCTTTCCGTTTTGGTTTCGCGGCAGCCTTGGCCGCCGCCGCTAATTCGGCTGCCTTTTTCGCCCGGCGATCCAGCTTGGGCGGGGCCGGGGTCAGCTCGAAATTCAAGGCCTCGTCCTTCACCGAAACGTGCACTTCGCCGCCGTTGCGCAGTTTCCCGAACAGCAGTTCTTCGGCCAGCGGTTGCTTGACCTTTTCCTGGATCAACCGGGCCATCGGCCGGGCCCCATAGAGTCTGTCATAGCCGCGCTTGCCCAGCCAGTCGCGGGCATCGCTGTCAAACTGGATATGGACGTTCTGTTCGGCAAGTTGCAGTTCGAGCTGGAGAACAAACTTTTCGACCACCCGCGCGATCACTTCGGTGCCGAGGTAGGCGAACGGCACGATTGCATCCAGGCGGTTGCGGAATTCCGGGCTGAACATCTTCTTGACCGCTTCGTCCCCGGCATCGGCCTTGGACACATCGCCGAACCCGATCCCGTTGCGGGCCATGTCGCTGGCGCCGGCATTGGTCGTCATGATCAGCACCACGTTGCGGAAATCGACCGTTTTGCCATGGTGATCGGTCAGCCGGCCGTTGTCCATCACCTGCAGCAGGATGTTGAACAGGTCGGGGTGGGCTTTCTCGATCTCGTCGAGCAGCAGGACGCAGTGCGGTTGCTGGTCGATCGCATCGGTCAGCAATCCGCCCTGATCATAGCCGACATAGCCCGGAGGCGCGCCGATCAGACGGCTTATCGAGTGCCGCTCCATGTATTCCGACATGTCGAACCGCTGGATCGGGATACCCATGATGCCGGCAAGCTGCTTTGCGACTTCGGTCTTGCCGACACCGGTCGGGCCGGAAAACAGGAACGAACCAATCGGTTTTTCCGGATCGCGCAGGCCTGCACGGCTGAGTTTCATGGCGCTGGACAGCACCTCGATCGCGTGATCCTGCCCGAATACGACCCGTTTGAGGTCTCTTTCCAAGTGTTCGAGCACGGACCGGTCGTCGCTGCTGACCGATTTGGGCGGAATTCGTGCCATCGTGGCGATCACGGCTTCGATCTCGCGCGCGGTGATGGTCTTCTTGCGTTTGCTCGGCGGAACCAGCATCTGCATTGCGCCAACCTCGTCGATCACGTCGATTGCCTTGTCGGGCAGCTTTCTATCGTTGATATAGCGGGCTGAAAGCTCGACCGCAGTCCGAATCGCATCGGGGGTATATTTGACCTTGTGGTGCTCTTCGAAGGCGCTGCGCAGGCCTTTCAGAATCTTGATCGTGTCTTCGATGGTTGGTTCGTTGACGTCGATCTTCTGGAACCGGCGCAGCAGCGCACGGTCCTTTTCGAAGTGGTTTCGAAATTCCTTGTAGGTGGTCGACCCGATGCAGCGGATCGCGCCCGATGACAGCGCGGGCTTGAGCAGGTTCGAAGCATCCATCGCCCCGCCGCTGGTCGCCCCGGCACCGATCACGGTGTGGATTTCATCGATAAACAGCACCGCCTCGGGCATCTTCTCAAGTTCACCCACCACCTGCTTGAGCCGCTCTTCAAAATCGCCGCGATAGCGGGTGCCTGCGAGCAGCGCGCCCATATCGAGGCTGTAGATCACCGCATCGTGCAGAACTTCGGGCACCTCACCTTCGATGATTTTACGCGCCAGACCCTCGGCAATGGCGGTTTTGCCGACCCCGGGATCGCCGACATAGAGCGGGTTGTTCTTGGACCGGCGGCACAGGATCTGGATCGTCCGGTCAACTTCCGGCCCACGACCGATCAGCGGATCGATCTTGCCCGCCAGCGCCCGCTCGTTGAGGTTGACGCAGAACTGGTCGAGCGCCGAATCCTTCTTGCCATCCTTGCCCGCAGCTGCCTTTTCTTCCTGCGCCGGGGCTTCGGGGCTTTCAGAACCTTGCGGGCTGCGATCCTCGATCTTCTTGCCGCCCTTGCCGATCCCGTGGCTGATAAAGCTCACCGCGTCGAGCCGGGTCAGCTCGTCGAGCGGCGCCAGCCGGATCTTGTACTCCTCGTACGCTTCCTCGGGGTTGCCGAGCGGATCGGCCGACGTCACGGCTCCGAACAGCTCGACATAGGTGCGCCGAAAGCGCGCGATCGCCTCGGCGCCAAAGGCAATCTCGCTCACCGGCAGCAGCGTCAGGCTTTCGATCGGGCGCCACGTTCTTCTCGGCACTCGGACCGCGCTCACCGCCCCATCCACCGGCGCCGCGCACGAATGTCGTCAACTCGTTGTAAACGAGCTCGTTGCCGGCCTCGCCGTCGCCTGCCTGCCAGCGCTCGAGCAGCTCGCGATCGCCGTTCGCCGC
>CALMBN010000339.1 GCA_937860195.1 uncultured Novosphingobium sp. | reverse complement strand
AAGTCGAGACACCGCGCGCCGAGTGTCTCGACTTCGCTCGACACGAACGGAACACAAGCAGGTGACCATCACTGCGCTTCCAGCTCGCGGCTGAGGCTGGCGTGAAAGCGGTCGGCGAAGCGTTGCAGGCGGGCTTCGAGCTGGTTTACCCGATGTGAAAAGCGGTTGTAGGCGATGACCGCAGGGATCGCTGCAAACAGGCCGATCGCGGTGGCGAACAAGGCTTCGGAAATCCCCGGCGCGACCACCGCAAGCGATGAGTTTTGCTGCTGGCCGATCTGGAAGAAGCTGTTCATGATCCCCCACACCGTCCCGAACAGGCCCACAAACGGGGCGACTGCGCCGACCGTGGCGAGGAAGTTCAGCCGCTCGGCCAGCTTGTCGGATTCGCTCGCGATCGCGCCGTCCATCACCTGGGAGAGCCGCTGGCGCGTGCCTTCGCGGTCCAGCACCTTGCCCCCGGTCGAACGCCGCCATTCGGCGATTCCGGCTGCGGCGACCCGGGCCGAAGGAATGTCACCCCTGCCCTGCTCGGCCTGGAACGCGTCAATATCGCCTGCCTTCCAGAACTCGCGCTCATAGTCTTCGCTGACCTTGCTGATCCGGCCATAGCGCAGGCTGAACCCGGCAATAATCGTCCAGACCCAAACCGAGGCGAGAATCAGCCCGGCCATCACCACCTGCACCACGATGTCAGCATCAAGGAACAGCTTTACCGGGTTAAGATGCCGGGGCGCTTCGGCGGCGGCGACAGCAAACAGAGTCAGATCGGTCATGGCGTTCTTTCGGCAAGAATTGTGGCAAAGGCCGCGCGCCAGCCATCCGGCATCCGTCGCGGGCGGCCTTGGGGAGAAACGAAGCCGACGCGGAAGCTGGCCTCGGTCAGCAGTAAACCGTCTTCGCGAATGGCTTTTTGATGCATCCGGCAACTCGCCGCGCCCAGATCGGTGCAGGTGGTCTCGATCCGCACGCCATCGTCGAGCCGGGCAGGGGCGGCAAAGCGGACGGTCATATCGGCCACCGCAAAGGCACCTTCGCCCGCTTCATTCGCCGCGCGCTGGTCAATCCCCAGCAGGCGGACGAAATCGCTGCGCGCGCGCTCAAACCACCGCAGATAGTTGGCGTGATAGACTACCCCCGACAGGTCGGTATCCTCAAAATAGGCCCGCACGGCGAAATGGTGCAGGTGCCCATCGATCAGGCCAGAAGGAAATGGAGGGTATGACGTCATGCCGCCAGACCCTTAGCAAGTCGCCGAGTCGCAGGGCAAGGGCCAGCGTTCAGGTGACCCTATGCCAGCAACGCTTCGTCACCGCACAAGCATTGGCCCCAGCGGCTGGCCGCCGAAAACATGGACATGCAGGTGCGGGACTTCCTGATGGCCGTGCCCGCCCACATTGGCGAGCAGGCGGTAACCGGGCTCGACCAGTCCCGCTTGACGGGCAACATGGCCGACTGCGCGGATGAACCCGGCGATCTCCTCGGCTGGGGCATGGTTTGAAAAATCGTCCCAGCTGACATAGGCCCCCTTGGGGATCACCAGCACATGGAGCGGGGCCTGCGGGTTGATGTCATGAAAGGCCAGCGCCCAGTCGTCTTCATAGACGGTCTGGTTGGGAATCTCCCCACGCAGGATCTTCGCGAAGATGTTCTGATCGTCATAGGGCAAGGTGGCATCGATCGGCATCAGCGCGCGGCCTTTTCTGCAATCCCGCTGGTCCCTTCACGGGCGTCAAGCTCAGCGTAGACTTCGTCGAGGCTCACGCCTTTGGCATCGAGCAGGACCAGCAGATGAAACAGCGTATCCGCCGCCTCGCCAATCAGCTCATCGCGGCTGCCCGATAGCGCTGCGATCACGGTTTCGAGCGCCTCTTCACCCAGCTTGCGGGCGATCACGGGCATGCCGCGCGCATTCAGGTTGGCAACCCAGCTGGTTTCGGGATCGGCATCCCGGCGCGCAGCAATGGTTTTGGCAAGGCGGGACAGGCGATCCATCACGCCAGCCATGCGGCGCAGCGTG
>CALMBN010000338.1 GCA_937860195.1 uncultured Novosphingobium sp. | reverse complement strand
ATGGCAATCGTCGGCGGCGCATTCATCTCGATGTTTTCGCTGGATATTCCCTTCTTCACCTTCCTCAACCGGATTCAGGAAGTGGTGCCGCGGCATGACATGTGGGTCGGCCTCATCAAGGGGCCGATATTCGGACTGATCATTGCTTTGGCGGGCTGCTATCAGGGGATGCAAGTGCAGGGCAATTCTGAGGAAGTCGGTTTGAAGACGACCGTTGCGGTGGTCCAGGGGATCTTCGCAGTGATCGTGCTCGATGCTTTTCTGGCAGTGTTTTTCACCGAAGTGGGCTGGGGATGAACCTTGCTGCCGCAACCGCCGATGCGCCGATCGTGATCGAGGGACTGCGCAACGCGTTTGGATCCCATGTGATTCACGAAAACCTCGATTTGACTGTCCGGCGCGGCGAGATCCTTGGTGTGGTCGGCGGATCGGGCACCGGGAAATCGGTGCTGATGCGCTCGATCATTGGACTTCAGCAGCCCGATGCCGGGTCGATCAAGGTGTTCGGCAATGAAGTGCTCGACGGAATTGACGAGCAGAAGGGCATCGACCTGCGCAGCCGCTGGGGTGTGCTGTTTCAGGGCGGCGCGCTGTTTTCCACCCTGACTGTCGCCGAAAACATCGAAGTGCCGTTGCGCGAATTCTATCCCGAAATCGGTGACGATCTGCGCCGTGAGATCGCAAGGTATAAAGTGATGATGTCCGGCCTGCCTGCAGAGGCGGCGGACAAATATCCGTCCGAACTGTCCGGCGGCATGAAAAAGCGCGCCGGGCTCGCCCGGGCACTCGCGATGGATCCCGAACTGCTGTTTCTGGACGAGCCGACCGCCGGGCTCGATCCGATCGGGGCGGCGGCCTTTGACGCGCTGACCCGCGAATTGCAGGACACGCTGGGCCATACCGTTTTTCTGATCACCCACGATCTCGATACGCTTTACGAGATCTGCGACCGGGTGGCTGTGCTGGCCGACGGCCGGGTGATTGCAGTGGGGACCATTCGCGAGTTGCTGGCGCTCGATCACGCGTGGATTCAGGAATACTTCAACGGTCCGCGCGGCCGGGCGGCTAGCGCGGCACGATCCCGCGCCAAGGCGATGGACAAGTCCTTCGGGACACAGGCATAGAGGGCAGCAATGGAGACCAAAGCCAATCATGTCTGGGTCGGGGCGGTTACGCTGGCGCTGCTCGCGTTGGTCGCAGCAGCGATCATGTGGGTTGCGCGGCTGAATGAAGGCGGGCGCAACGAGTACGATATCTTCTTCAAGCAATCGGTCGATGGCCTCTCCAAAGGTTCAGGTGTTACCTTTTCGGGAGTCCCGGTCGGGCAGGTCAGCCAGATCGAGCTGTGGAAGAAGGACCCCAGCTTTGTCCGGGTGCGGATCGCGGTCGAACAGGACTCGCCGATCCGGGTCGGCACCACCGCCACGATCCAGAGCAATTTTACGGGTATTTCAAACATCCAGCTGGTCGGCGCAAGCAACAGCGCGCCCGAACTGACCTGCAAAGGGCAGCAGGCCACTGCCTGTCCTGAAGGGGTGCCTGTGATCCCGACCAAGCGCGGCGGGCTGGGCGAACTGCTCAATTCCGCGCCAGTCCTACTCGAACGGCTGGCAACCCTGACTGAGCGACTGACCCTGGTCTTTTCTGACAAGAACCAGGCTTCGCTGGAGCGAATCCTGGCCAATACCGACAAGCTGACCGGCGGCCTCGCCAATACCACGCCGCAGATGCAGGCGGCCTTGGCCGAATTGCAGACCACGCTGGTCGAGGCCCGCTCGGCACTTGCCGCATTTGAACAGGCGGCAGCCACTGCCAATTCTGTGCTCGATGGTGAAACCCGGCAAATGGTGGTCCAGTTCCGCCAGTCACTGAAATCGATCGAGGTGGCTGCGAACAACTTCAATGGATTGATCGGCGATACCCGCCCGGCCGCCTCACAATTGCGGGCCCAGACCCTGCCGCAGGCCGAGGCCGCAATTCGCGATCTGCGCGCCAGCACCAAGGCGCTGCGCGACCTTACCGAAAAGATCAATTCTGGCGGCGCCGGGTCATTGCTCGGCGGGCAGAAGTTGCCCGACTTCAAGCCAAAGGGGAACTGACAATGGCCCGCAAAATCCTGACCCGCAGCGCGCTGTTGCTGCTCGCGCTGACGCTCTCTGCTTGCGTCAGCCTGGGCGCGGGTGGAGGCAAGGCTCCGGCATCGTTGCTGACCTTGACCCCGTCGCAAAGCGCTCCGGCTGGCAGTGCGGCCAGCTCCACGGCCAGCGACGCGCTGATGGTCATGGAGCCAGAGACTGACCAGTCGCTATCCGTGCTGCGGGTGCCGGTGCAGGTCGACGATGCCAATATCGCCTATTTGCAAGGCGCGGTCTGGGTGGAAAAGCCTGCGCGGCTATTTCGCGCATTGCTCGCCGAAACGCTTCGCGCCAAAACCGGACGCTTGGTGCTGGAAGATAGCCAGGCAATTGTGCCGGCTAGCGGCGTGCGGCTATCAGGGCGGCTGATCGCGATGGGCTATGATGCCCGCAGCGGTGCGGTTGTGGTGCGGTTCGATGCGATCAGGACCGGGCTTGACGGTGAGGTTCAGACCAAGCGGTTTGAAGCGGTAGTTGATGGAGTGGCCCCTTCAGCAGCCGAAGTTGGCCCGGCTCTGAACAAGGCCGCTAATGATGTGGCAGGTCAGGTCGCCGTTTGGATGGGTAGCTAGCCTCGAAATAGCCCTTCCCCGTTGGGGAGGGGCTTCTTAGAAGTCTTGCGACTAACCCCGCATCAATCCCGCAAACCGCGCCGCCGCCGCAAACGCAGCCGCCGCCCGGCGGCTCGCTTGGTGACGCGCTCAAGAACCTTCAGAAGTACGTTCAGAACGAATCCTTCAGCAATCAGAAGGGGCAGACGCAGGAGTTTGGCCCGCTGCAGTTCGACACCAAGGGTGTTGAGTTCGGGCCGTGGATCCGCCGCTTCATCGCCCAGGTCAAACGCCGTATTAGTCAGGCGGAGAGTGCTGATGCACATGCAAGTGCAAGTGCAGGCGCCGCGGAAGGCAGAATGCCGAAATCGGCAGATGCCGTCAACGCGGCGAAAGATGCCATGGCGCGCTGGAAAACCCTGCCGCGTGGCGATCGCAAGACCGAGGATGTGCTTTGGGCCGAGCTGCGTGCCGTGGTCGATCCGGTCTTCGATCGGTCCAAGACCGAGCGCACCGAATTTGAGAACGCGCAAGCCGCCGAGCGCACTGCAATCAGCGAATTGATTGCCGACGCCGGCGCGCTGGCCGCGGTCTGGGCCGCCTT
>CALMBN010000337.1 GCA_937860195.1 uncultured Novosphingobium sp. | reverse complement strand
GACCCACCGATAAACGGACTGACGGAGTTGATCCAGGCTTTGCTCATCTTGATGATCCCCTTGTGGCGAGTGACGAAACCCGCCTTGCACCCTCAAAGTTGCGGATCATGGTCAACAAAAGGTTAATGAGGCTGAAGATTTGTCGCGAAGCGTGTTCAGCCACGCCTCATGTGGATCATTCTAGCGCGCTTCAGGATTGGCGCTTGTGCGGGAATCTGCGGACGCTTATAGGCGCGCTCAAATCGGCACCGGGAGGTGATCGGGAATACCCGAAACCGCAGGAATCCGCTGGGTCCGGCCGATCTGTATTGGAGAGTTTATGGCGACGGTGCTCGGCGAAGAGATTGACGTTCTGGCCAAGGCGAAGCGGGCGATCGCAGGCGATTTCGTGCCTTCCGACAGCGACCCCTATATGTCCGAAGCGCAGCTCGATTATTATCGGCGGCTGTTGCAGGAATGGAAAAAGCTGATCTTTTCAGCGTCGCAGGACACACTCCAGTCGTTGCAGGACGGACCAATCCGCGAGCCGGACTTGAACGATCGCGCCTCGAGCGAGACAGATTGGGGCATCGAGCTGCGCACCCGTGACCGCCAGCGCAAGCTGATCACCAAGATTGATTCGGCGCTTCGGCGGATCGAAGAAGGCGAATACGGCTATTGTGAAGTAACCGGCGAACCGATCGGTCTGGGGCGCCTGTCGGCCCGCCCGATTGCGACCATGACGGTTGAAGCCCAGGAAGCGCATGAGCGGCGCGAGAAAATTTCCCGCGACGATTGAATAGCTTAGGCGCAGCGACGGTTGCTGCGATGCCGTTAACTGCTTTTTTGCCACTGGGGTTCTAGGTTTGGCCCGGTTGAATCGGCCAAATGTGACTATCGGTTGCCGCGCTGCAGTATGGCAACCGGATTAAAGAGGCGGGCAATGAGCGACAACGAGCATCGTCAGATCGGACGTGAAAGCCTGTTCGTGCTCGCCGAGCTGCGCATCGATGGGCAAGAAGGTGACCAGCGCATCCGCGTTCGTAACCTTTCGCCCGGCGGCCTGATGGCTGAAGGATCCTGCAAGGTCCAGCGCGGCCAGCAGGTCTGGATCAGCCTGCGGAACCTCGGCTGGTGTGAAGGAACCGTCGCCTGGGTGCAGGAAAACCGCTTTGGCATCGCATTCATCAACGACATCGATCCACGGATCGCCAGGGCGCCGCTTGCAAGTGCGACCGATTCGGGAGAAATGACCCCGCGCTATGTTCGGCCACCGCTGCCGCAGTTCGATCAGGGTGATCTGCGCAAGATCTGACGATTTCGGGTGCAAGGAGCCTGTGCGCCTTCGACAAAATCCGGTAGAGCGGGCGTTGAAATGGTTCTGCGCCGCGTTCAGCCTGCCGCACTGGCGATCGTTCTTCTCCTCGGTGGTTGCGGGGGCGGTGATGATCGCCCGGTTGAAGTCGCAGTAATCGGCGCATCGCCTGCAGCCTTCGCGACGGGCCCACGCTTGCCCTATGCCGCGCAGCTGTTTCGCGCCGCCACAACCGAGGGACTGGTCGGATTTGATGAGCAAGGGCGGGTCGCGCCTGCTCTCGCTGACCGCTGGATCGTGACCGACGACGGGCTGAGTTTCATCTTCCGCCTGCGCGACGGAACCTGGGCCGATGGCAACCCGATCACCGGCGAGACTGTCCGGGCAGCTCTGCTTCGCGCTATTGCGAACCAGCGTAGCACCGCGCTTGGGCAGGATCTGGCAGTGATTGCAGAGGTTCGGGCCATGGCCGGAAGGGTCATCGAAATACGCCTTTCAAGCCGTCAGCCGGAATTGCTGCAAGTACTGGCCCAACCCGAACTCGGCCTGGCCCATGGCAATCGCGGAGCGGGGCCAATGCGGCTGCGACGCGAAAAGGACAGCGCGCTCCTTCGCCCGATCCCGCCTGAAGATCGCGGAATGCCGCAGGACGAGCGCTGGAAAGACCGGGCGCGGCGGCTTGAGTTGAACTCGCTCCCCGGCAAGACGGCGGTCGAGCGCTTTACCACTGGCGAAGTCGATGTCGTGCTTGGCGGGACTCTGGCCGACTTCCCGCTGCTCGATGCAATGAGTGTGGCGCGCGCTGCGATCCGGCTCGACCCGGTGACCGGCATGTTCGGTTTGGCCGTTGCGCACGAAGACGGGTTTTTGGCCAAGTCTGAGAACCGCGAGGCGATTGCCATGGCAATCGACCGCGAAGCGCTGGCTGGAGCGCTTAATCTGGCCGGATGGATCACCACGACCCGAGTGGTCGTGCCGGGCTTGCCAGGCGACGACGAGACCATCAGTGAACGCTGGATAGGCCGTTCGATGGAAGAGCGCCGCGCACTCGCCATGGCGCGGGTGACACAATGGAAAGGAGCTGGCGGACTGACTCTGCGGCTTGCATTGCCGTCCGGTCCGGGTGCCGATTTTCTGTTCGCCCGGCTGCGGGAAGATCTGCATGCCGTGGGTGTTACGGCCAAACGGGTACCGATCGATGCCGATGCCGATCTGCGGCTGGTGGATAGCGTCGCCAGCTATGCCGATGCCCAATGGTTCTTTGGCCGCCTGTCCTGTGCAGTGCCGCAGACTGTCTGCAATCCAGCGGGAGACCGGCTGGCCGCCGAAGCGAGGGCCGAGTCTGATCCGGCAAAACGGGCCGAATTGGCTTCGCAGGCCGAAGCCCAACTCACCATCATCAATGGTTATATCCCGATCGGCGTGCCGGTGCGCTGGTCACTGGTCGGGGGCGGGGTGACAGGCTTTGCGGCCAACCAGCTGGCGGTCCATCCCTTGATGTCATTGGCGATGCTCCCCAGATAGGACCTGCCGGTGTTCTTCCCGGTCTCGCCGAAGGGTCGCTGGAATGAACGATACAGGTAATCTGCGCCGGATGAGCGCCGAACTGCCGCTGGGCACCGATCCGCAAGCAGTGCGGCAACGGATCGAAATGCTCGAACGCTTGCTTGAAGGGTTGATCGATGTGCCGGGGCTGGGCCGCAAGGTCGGGCTTGATGGCATTGTCGGGCTGGTGCCGGTCGTGGGCGATCTCGTCACGGCGGGGATGGGGCTTTATATCGTTTGGGAGGCCCGCAACCTCGGCATGCCGAAATGGCAACTGTGGCGAATGGCCGGGAACGTCGGGCTAGACAGCCTGATCGGTGCCGTGCCGCTGGCGGGCGATCTGTTCGACTTCCTCTACCGCTCAAACACCCGCAATCTCAAGATCGTGCGCAGGCATCTGGACAAGCATCACCCCAAGACGCGCGTGCTGGACGGGTAGCAAGGTTTAAGCGCCAGCTCCGCGACTCGCCGGAATCCCGCCGTTTACGAGAAATTAACCTTTCTCTTTCATTGGTCATATGGTTAATGGCGCTCAGCACCTCTTACCAAAGGGTTGCTGGCCGCGAAATCGGGGCGAGAAGGGGACTAACCCATGCGCGTATTGTTGATCGAGGACGAGCCAACCACGGCTCGCGCTATCGAATTGATGCTGACGACCGAAGGCTTCAACGTCTATTCGACCGATCTGGGCGAAGAGGGCTTGGACCTGGGCAAGCTGTATGATTACGACATCATCCTGCTTGATCTCAATTTGCCCGATATGCACGGGTACGATGTTCTCAAGAAACTGCGGGTCGCCAAAGTGCAGACCCCGGTGCTGATCCTGTCCGGCATTTCGGAAATGGATTCCAAGGTGCGCAGCTTTGGCTTCGGCGCGGATGACTATGTTACCAAGCCGTTCCACCGCGAAGAGCTGGTCGCCCGGATTCACGCCGTTGTGCGCCGTTCCAAGGGCCATTCGCAGTCGGTCATCCGCACCGGCAAGCTGGCGGTCAACCTTGATGCCAAGACCGTTGAGGTCGACAGCGCGCGGGTCCATCTGACCGGCAAGGAATATGCGATGCTCGAGCTGCTGTCGCTGCGCAAGGGCACCACGCTGACCAAGGAAATGTTCCTCAACCACCTTTATGGCGGGATGGACGAACCCGAACTCAAGATCATCGACGTGTTCATCTGCAAGCTGCGCAAGAAACTGGCGCACGCCTGCGAAGGTGAAAACTACATCGAAACCGTCTGGGGTCGCGGCTATGTGCTGCGCGATCCGGGCGAGGAACAGCAGGCCGCCTGAGTTTACAACCCGATGAAGAGTCACCCCGACGGCCCGCTGGAAGCAGCGGGCCGTTTTCGTTTGGATGGGATCGCAGCGGGGCGATCACTTCGCAGTTGCCTGTTGCTGCGTTTTGCCCGGACAGGCCAGAGCGCGATCAGTCGATCCGATTGAAATGGTTCGTTTCCAGTTTCGGAACCTTGTTGCCGGCCCAGATAATGGTTTCGGTCATGGATTTGCGGTCCTTCGCTACAGTGTAGACCCGCGTTGAAATCGCAGTCCCGTCTTTGCCCAGGGTCATCACCAAAGTATTGGGTTCTGGCTGGCGCAGAGAAACCGTGTCGATGAAGCTCATATTCCCACCGATCGGGACAGGAACGCCATTCAGCGCTGCGGTCGATTCTGCATGCATGCTGGAGCCATCGGGGCCGACGATATCAACCAGCGTTGTCCATTTTTGATCGTCCGAAACGCGGAACACGATGGTCACCTGGCGCGGGCGTTCTTCAGCGGGCACGCGCGAGACATCGAGCGCCCAGGTTCCGGCGAGGGGCATCTGCTGGGATTCGGTGACTTGAACGGCTTGCTGAGGCGCGGCCTGATTCATCGAATTCGCCGCAATAAGGAAGAGCCCGACTGCCGAGGCAGGCAATGTGATAAGCATGATAATGGTTCCTTTCAAACTAGGCCGCCCGGCGTTTGCGGGCTGCACGGCTTCGTCGGCTGCGGCGTGCCATGTTGAAAGATCGATATTTTTGTCCCAGATTTTTTGGGCATCCAAAAGGCGCGCGAGTTCCCGGCTGCTGCCAACTCCGGTCTTGCGGCGCGCATCGCGCAGGCGCTCGTTTATCGAGGTTTCGGACCGCCCCAGGCCAAACGCAATGGATTTGACGGTGTGCCCTGCGGCCAAAAGACGCAGAACCTCCACTTCCTTGTCGGTAAGCGTTGCAAAGGCGTTGGGCGGACGATCCGGGGCGGACATGGCTCATGCTCACCACAAGCCCCGTAGAGCGTCCATCACAATTTTCTTGTCCGGCAGGTTAATGCGGACTCCCTGACATCTGAATATCACCGCCTGAAATCGATCCCGCCGAATGGTTTCAGATGGCCGCACAGCTGCCGTCTTTGCCCGACTGGCCCAGCTTGACCCCCGCCGGACGGACTGCCAAACGCCCGGACCATGACCGCTCACAAACCCGGTGACCCGACCACGATCAACCGCCTCTACGGTCGGGCCAAAGGCAAGCCTTTGCGCGCCGGGCAGCAAGGACTGGTCGATACACTTTTGCCGCGAATTGCCATGCCAAGTGATGGTCCGGTCACATCAAAGGTTCTGTTCGGCGATGATCGCCCGCTGCATTTCGAGATCGGGTTCGGCGGCGGCGAACATATGGCGGGCCGCGCCGATATGCTGCCTGACCATGGCTTCATCGGGGCCGAGCCGTTCCTCAACGGGGTCGCCCAGGCGCTGACCCATGTCGATGGCGGGGTCGCGGGTAGAGATGGGGTCGCGCACCCACCGCTGGGCAATGTCCGGATCCACCATGGTGACGCGCTCGAGGTGCTGCGGCGTATCCCCGATGGAGCGCTCAGCTTTCTCTACCTGCTTCACCCCGATCCCTGGCCCAAGGCGCGCCACGCCAAGCGCCGCTTCATGAACCCCGGCCCGCTCGACCGGATCGCGGCCAAG
>CALMBN010000336.1 GCA_937860195.1 uncultured Novosphingobium sp. | reverse complement strand
AAAATGGTTCTGAAGCGAAATTCGTCGCCGATTTCGTCAAGGCCTGGACCAAGGTCATGAACGCCGATCGGTTTGATTTGCAGAACGGCTGAGGGCACACCCCCCGCTCCTCAGCCAGTTCGCAGCCCCGTCTCCAGCTTCGGTTGGGGGCGGGGTTTTTGCTGTTGCAACTTGTGCCGCAAGCGATTGTGCGTGGTAATGCCTTGGCTTAGCTGTCTGGCGGTCAAACGGGAGCGATTCGATGCGGTCAGCGCTTTTTCTGGGGTGCCTGCTGCTCTTTGGAACGGGACTGCGCGCGGCGGAACCGGCGGCTCCGCAATGGCAAGTTGCTTCACCTTCGGGCAATCTGGTCGCCACTGTAAGGCGCTCAGCCGATGGCGGCGCTGAATATGCGGTAGCGCTGAACGGGCGGCCGGTGCTCGATTGGTCCCCGCTGGGGCTGACGCTGGCATGGGGTGATCAATCAAAGCCCGATGCGATCCAGCGCGCCGATTTCGCCAGCACTGTCGACTTTGGCGCGGTGGCCCGCCACCAGATCGCTGACCGTTACATCATGACCACCGGCAAAAAGCGAGAGAACAGCTATGCCGCCAATGCCCTGACGGTGGAATTGAGAGATGTCGAAACCGGTCGGCAACTCGAACTGGAATTCCAGCTGGCGGATGATGGTGTGGCGTTCCGGTACAAATTGCCGCGGCAGAGCCTGCTCTACAGCTGGGTCGAGAGCGAAGACACCGGCTTTGCTCTGGGCCCGGATGGAACCCATTGGGGGCAGGCTTATGACCCTTCGAACGCCTGGCAGCCGGCCTATGAGGCACCGTGGAACAATGGCCAGCCGATCGGCACGGCAGTGCCAGCCCAGACCGGCCCAGGCTGGACGATCCCGGCACTGTTCCGGGACGAACACGGGGTCTGGATCCTGCTCCACGAAAGCGGGCTGACCCGCGATTACCACGCCTCGCACCTTGCACCTGAAGCTCCCGGCGGAACCTACCGGATCGCCGGGCCGCTCGCCTCGGACGGACTCGGCTTTGGCGATGTCCGCCCGGCAATGACCACGCCCGCCGCGCTGCCGTGGCGGTTCATGGTGATTTCCGAGCGGTTGGCAGATATCGCCGAATCGAACCGCGTGTTCGACCTTGCGCCGCCCAGCACAGCCGCAGATACCAGCTGGATCAAGCCCGGGATTTCATCCTGGTCGTGGCTGACCGATCACGACAGTTCGAAAAGCGCGCCCAAACTCAAGGCCTTCGTCGATCTGGCTGCAGAACGCGGTTGGCCATATTCGCTGGTCGACGCCAACTGGGACCGGATCTATCCGAACGAGATCGAGCAGTTGATCGCATACGCCGACAGCAAGCATGTCGGCTTGTTGTTCTGGTATAATTCGGGCGGCAGGCACAATGCGGTGACCGAGGGCCCGCGCAACGTGATGGACGACCGCAAACTCCGCCGCGCCGCATTCGCGCGGCTCGAGCAGCTGGGCGTGAAGGGGGTCAAGATCGACTTCTTCCAGTCCGACAAGCAGGACCGGATCGCGCAATATCTCGAGATTCTGGAGGATGCGGCAGAGTTTCACCTGCTGGTCAATTTCCACGGCTGCACCGTCCCGCGCGGCTGGCAGCGGACCTATCCGCACCTGATGGCGATGGAAGCGGTACGCGGCGGCGAGCACTACACCTTCGACAGCCTGCCCGATTTCGGCCAACTTTCAACCACGCAGAATTCGGTGTTGCCGTTCACCCGTAACGTGATCGGCTCGATGGATTTTACCCCGGTCTTGTTCAGCAAGCAGGCCCGCACCCGCCTGACCACCAACGCGCATGAAGCGGCGCTGGGCGTGGTGTTCGAAAGCGGGATCCAGCATATGGCCGACAGCCCTGCAGGGTATGCCGCGACCAGCGCGGACTATCATCGTTACTTGCGCGACCTGCCGACCGTTTGGGACGAAACCCGGCTGTTGGCCGGCTATCCCGGACGTGAGGCGGTGTTCGCCCGGCGATCAGGATCGCGCTGGTATATCGCCGGGATCAACGGCGAAGGCGCGGCCAAGACCCTGGCGCTCGATCTGGCCTTTCTGGGCAAGGCCGGATCGGCTCTGGAACTCAAGGACGGCGCGGTTCGCGACAGGTTCTATTCAGGCCAGCGCCGACTTGTGCCGGGAAAAACGCGGGTGTCGATGGCAGCGTTCGGAGGGTTTATCTGGGTGGTGGATACTGCCCGCTGACTCAGCTGCGAGGCCGCGCGATCACATGCAACCCGTTCAGCGACTTGGTGGTCACTTGCAGACTGACCACAGGCTCCGGCCCGGTCGCGGATAGCTCCAGTTCAGCCAGCAACCGCGCGACCACCACTGCAATTTCTGCCAGCGCGAACTGCGCCGCGATGCAAACGCGCGGACCAAAGCCGAAGGGTAGCCAGCCGGGGTGCTGGCCGCGTTCAGGCAGGAACCGGTCGGGATCGAATGCGTCGGGTTCGTCCCACAGGGTGCGGTGGCGGTGCATGGCGTAGATGTGGAGCGAGACGACTTGACTCCGGCGCAAACGGTGGCCGCCCAATTCACCGGCGGCGACTGCGCTGCGTACCAGCAGCGGCGCGGGCGGGTAGAGCCGCAGCACCTCTTGCACCACCCGGCGCGTGACCGGCAGATTCTCAAGTTGCCATTCGCCGCCGCACTGGCGGGCTTCCTCGGCCACGCGGCTCTGCCATTCAGGACGCAGCGCGAGCACATAGAGGGTCCAGCTGACCGCGCCCATCGTGGTTTCCATCGCCGCAGGAAACAAGCCGCGAATGTTATCTTCAATCGGCCCTTTTCCGAGCATCAAGTCGATCAGATCGCCGCGTTTCTGATACGATTGGCGCTGCGACGCGAGCTGGTGAGCAAGCGCGCGAATCCGCTGCACGGCGGGATCAGCGTCAACCCCGCGCAGGCGGTCGTGCCAGGCTTCTGGGATCGGCAGCAGATCGCTGGTCCCAAAATTCGTGATCCGGCGGACATAGGCCGGGATATCTGCAGCAACGGCATCGGCATCGACCGAGCCTTGCCCATCAACCAGCACGGTGAAGACGATGTCGGCAATGATCCGCGCGGCGCGCTGGGTCAGTTCAATCGGTTCGCCCTGGGGCCAGCTTTGCGCGGCTTTGGCAGCGGCAGCGGCAAAGGCGGCGCCATTGGCATCGACCGCCTGCGGGCGAAACGCTGGAGCCGCAGCGCGGCGCTGGCGCTGCCAGGCCTCCCCATCAGCAGCGGCAAGCCCTTTGCCCCAGGCCCGCCGGTTCATCCGGGTCATGAACTTGTCGCGCACAAACCGGCCGTCGCGGTCATTGAGCACTTCGCGGATCAGTACCGGATCAGCGACCACCAAAGGCGCTCCCGGACCCGGCAGTTGGACCGCGGGCAGTTCAAGAATGCTGGCCGGAATCACACTGGCGACATCGGCAATCCCATGGCGAAGCAGCGTCCACAGCGACGGCATTGCGGGTCGTAAAGGGTAGCTTGGTAGCGGCCATTCCTCAGTCATCGGCGTATCCCCTGAATTTCGTCGAGCCTATTGGTTTGATTGGCGATCGACCAGTGCGAATTCCGCACAAGGTCTTGCGGAGATTGCAAAAACCGGTTTCCTGAATTCAAGGCCGCGCCGGTGCGTGCCGCGCGTTAGTCCCCAAATGCCTCGCGCCGTGCGGCTTGCCGGGCCGGGTCCATCGCCAGCAGGGCCAGATCGTGTTCGGCTCCGTCTGCATCGATAACTTGGCCGCGCAGCAAGGCTTCGGCGCGGAAGCCGCATTCTTCGAACAGCGTGATCGCCCCGGCCTGATCCGGGGTCATCCGCGCGGTCAACTTGGTCGCCCCGGCTTTGGTCGCGGCGGTGATCGCAGCATCCAGCAAGTGGCGGCCAAGGCCTTTGCCGCGCAGTGACGGGCCGACCAGCAGCCGCAGATCCCAGACGTGTGGCGACCAACTCAGCCGGTCGGACAGCGCCGCGACAGTTGCGACGATTTCCTTGCCATCCAATGCGATCAGGCTGGCGATGGTCCCCTCATGCTGGCCTTTCAGCCAGGCCTCCAGCACTTTGGGTTGGCGGATATCGCGGGCCAGGAACAGCAGGTCATGCGCCGGGACCGAGGCGGCGAACCGGGCCAGCGCAGCGGCATCGGTCGGCTCTGGCGGA
>CALMBN010000335.1 GCA_937860195.1 uncultured Novosphingobium sp. | reverse complement strand
ACGTGGCTTCGATCGCGGGCCTGCGCGGATCGGTCTCGCACAACATGGGGATCTCCGGCTACGCGGCGAGCATCGCGCGTCCGACGGGCTGCACGGTGAGATCCTGCGGCAGCTCGTCATAGGAGAGCACCGCGGTCTGCGGCAGATCGAGCTCGAGCATCTTGCGCACGAATCGCCGAAGCCTCGACGAGGTGAGCACCACCGGCTTCTTGCCCGCCGCGATCGCCGGTTGCAACGTACCTTGCACGGTCAAGACGATCTCCTGGCAGATCTCCGGCTGCATCGTGAGCACCATCCCGTACGGCGTGCGCTCGATGTTTTGCTCGATCGTCTCTTCGATCACCGCATCGAGCAGCCGCGCGACCAGAAATATCGTGCCCACCGCCGCAGCGGGGAGCCGGACCACGTTGATATAGTAGAGCAGCAGGAACCCGCTCGCCATGTTGTAAGGCAGGCTGAAGCCGATGTCGCCGAAGCCATAGCTCAGCTTTTCGCGCAGGCGCAAACGGGCTCCAGACATGGTCGCTCTCCCAAGCGTCGGCACCTGATCGGCCTGGTTCAGGCCCGGATCGCCTGGCGGCTTGACTGCCGCTACTTATTGGAACAGATATTCTTGTATGCGCAAGCCAGCCTGCTTGGCAATGACCAATCCGGGGCCAGCTATCGGCCCCATCGATAGCAACGCAGCGGCAATTTGGAGAGCGCTGGTTTCGCCTTCTGCTATGGGCGGGCCAACTGGAAAGACAAAGGACCGGGGATGAGCCGAGTTACCGAAATCCGCTATGTTGGCTATGGCGTGGTTGACCTCGAAGCCGAGCGACGCTTTTATGAAGATGAGTGGGAGCTTGAGCTGGTTCCTTCTGACGATGGCATGGCCTGGTTCAAAGCCAAGGGCCATGACGAGCACCATGTGGTCCGGCTGCGGCAGGCCGACGAGAATCGGATCGATGTCGTTGCGCTCGCCGCCGAAACCAGGGCCGATGTCGATGCCCTGTGTGCAAAGGTCGCTGCTTCGGGAGCGAAGATCGTCCACCAACCCCGCCCGCTGACCACACCCGGCGGCGGCTATGGGTTCCGCTTTTTCGATCCCGACGGGATGCAGTTCGAGATTTCTAGCGATGTCGCGCGCGGCTCCAAGGCCGAGGTCGGGCACTGGGACGGGGTTCCCGTCAAGATCAGCCACATCGTGTTTCACTCGCCCGATCATCAGGCCTTTGTGGCATGGTGGTGCGATGTCCTGGGCTTCAAGGTTTCCGACTGGCTGGGCGATTTCTTCGCCTTTCTGCGCTGCAATTCGGCGCATCACCGGATCGCCGTGCTGCCGGGGCCGCCGTGCCTCAACCACGTCGCCTATGACATGACCGGGGTCGACGGGATGATGCGCGGGGCGCACCGGCTCAAGGTCAAGGGCACCCCGATCCAGTGGGGGCCGGGGCGGCATACGGCAGGCAACAATGCCTTCAGCTATTTCGTCACTCCCGGCGGGTTTGCGGTCGAATATACCGCCGAGCTGGAAGAGGTCGATTTCGAAACGCATGAGCCAAAAGTGCTGATTCCGGCCCCGCTGGTGATGGACCAGTGGGGGATCGGCGTGGGCGGACCGCAGACCATGCCGCACCCCGTGCCCAATCCGGGCCTGTTTGTTGCCGTGGAGGCCTGAGCTGGTGAGGCGGGTCAGCCGCGTCATACTGTTTGCAATCGCAACAATGGGCCTGGCGGGTGCAGCCCGGCAATTGCCGAGCGAAACCGAGCGTAACCGCACGGTGGTCACGGATTTTGTAAGGCTGTTTTACGAACAGAAGGATGTCCGTGCGGCGTTCGAGAAACATGTCGCGGCGGACTATATCCAGCACAATCCCAACATCGTTGATGGCCGCGACGCAGCGATCGCGGCGCTGGCACCGAAATTCTCGGCTCGCGGCGCGCGCTTTACGATCCAGCGGATCGTTGTCGACGGCGAATTTGCAGTGGTCCACCTGCACGGCCAGCCAGACCCGCGTTCGCCGGGTGGGGCGGTGGCCGACATCTACCGGCTGAAGCAGGGCAAGATCGTAGAGCATTGGGATGTCCTTCAGCCGATCCCGGTCAAATCAATCAACCCGCATCCCATGTTCTAAAGAAAGAGCAATTCCATGGCGCTGTTCTCACCTTTTCCGAACTACATCTGGAACCTGTCGATCGCGATTGCGATGGAGAGCGGGGGGCAGATTGGCGAAATTGTCGATGTCATCGATGCCGCCAAGGAAGCTGCCGGAACCAGCGCGGATGCCGGCACGTCGGGCTTCATGAAAGCCTGGATGAGCAAAGCTGAAACGCTGATCGGGCTTGCCGCAGAGGACGAGGCCGCGGGCCGCAATTTTTCGGCCGGGCAGAAGCTTGAGCGCGCCGCGCTCTATCTGTTCAATGGCGAACGGATGCAGGCCCACGGGAGCCCGGGGCGGATGGAGACATTCCAGCGCGCGCGCGACTGCTTCGACCGCGCCTGCGTGCTCGGCAAGCTCAACTGTGAGCGCGTGGAGATTCCGCTTGAGAGCGGCGGGACCATGCCCGCGCTGTGGACCCGCGCGCCCAATTCAGGCCAAGGGGGTGAGGGCCGCAAGCCTGCGGTGGTCTATTGCAACGGGCTCGATAGCAACAAGGAGCTGCTCTATTGGTCATGGCTACCCCATGCTCTGGCGCGGCGCGGGATTTCGACCCTATGCGTCGATCAGCCCGGTACCGGCGAGGCGCTACGGCTGCAGAACCTGCCTGCGACAGCGTATTCGGAAGCGTGGGCCTCAAAGGCGGTTGACTGGCTTGAACAGCAGGCTGAGGTCGATCCCAAGGCGATCGGAATGACCGGAATCTCGCTGGGTGGGCACTATGCGCCGCGCGCGGTTGCCTACGAGCCTCGTTTTGCCAGCGGAGCCTGTTGGGGTGCCAACCATAACTGGCATGAGGTCCAGTACAAACGACTCCAGAACGAGGGCGAAAACCCGGTTCCGCACTATTGGGGCCACGTCTATTGGGTGTTCGGCGCTAAGGACAAGGATGACTTTTTCGCCAAGACCAAAGACATGAACCTCAATGGTCATATGGACCGGATCAAGGTTCCGTTCCTCGTCACCCACGGTGCGAACGACCGTCAGATCAGTGTCGACTATGCCCATCAGGCCTACGCCCAGCTGACGAATAGCCCACGCGCCGAGCTCAAGATTTTTACTCCCAGAGAGGGCGGGGTTGAGCATGTCGGTGCCGACAACATGGCATTCGGACGTGACTACATCGCCGATTGGTTCGCCGAGACGCTGGGCGGAAAAACAGCCTGAATCCGAACGTATCGACAAATCAATATCGAAGTCATCGGCGCAATCGATGCCATCGGCTTGACTCGCGCTGCAATATATATGAAACCATCATTCTAATTTGTAGCGTTCTAATCTGACCGCAAGGCGCACCCTGCTCCTCAAGCGGCCGGATAGGGGAGGATGAAAGCCATGAAAACCCAGACCATTCGTTACGGGCTACTTGTCGGTGCCTGCACCTTTGCCTTTTCAACGCCGGCTCTGGCCCAGTCCGCCGACGAAACCGTCGATGCCACGGAAATCGTCGTAACTGCACAGAACCGCACACAGAGCGTGGATGATGTGCCGATCGTGATCGACGTGATCGGCGGACAGGCACTGCGCGATAGTGGCTTTGGCAATATGAACGACATTTCCAAGATCGCCCCGGTGGTCCAGCTCAATCAGGATCAGGGTACGGTCAAGGTCACTGTGCGCGGGGTTGGCACCAATTCGAATGACGAGGCGCAAGACACCTCGGTGGTGGTCAATATCGATGGTGAATATATGAACCGTCCCGCCGCGCTGGGGGTTGCGCTGTTCGATATCGACCGGGTCGAAGTGCTGCGCGGGCCTCAGGGCACGCTCTATGGCCGCAACTCGACCGGTGGTGCGATCAACTTCATCACCCGCAAGCCAGGCAATGACTTCGGGTTCAACGCTTCGGGCAGCTATGGCAACTACAGCGCGATCCGGATCGATGCCGGGGTCGATCTACCGTTTGGTGAAATGGGCGGACTGCGGCTGGCCGGGTTCTATGACGAACGCGACGGTTATGTGCAGCACAATCCCCGGACTGCGTTCGGTCCCTTTCCAGCCTTTGCCGGCGGGGCCTCGGACGACAACAAGTCATACGGTGCGCGCGCTTCGCTCCAGCTCAATGCCGGAGACAAGCTGACGATCAATCTGGCGGGTGAATATGCCGAAAAGCACTTCACCCCATCGGTTTTTGCCTATGCCGATCTCAACGCCGCCGGAAACGCTCCGACAGTGGCAGGACCCGGCTGCAACCGCGCCGGCTATACCCGCGTGGCCCCGGCCTATGCTCAGGTGCTGTGTGTGCCCAACAGCACAGCCTTCCTTCAGGCAGTCGATCGCGGCAATTTTGCTGCACCGAATTTCGGTCTGGGCCAGATCGATCAGGATACCTATGCGCTCCGCGGCCGGATCGCTTATGAAATCAGCGATTCCGCCACACTGACCTACACCGGCGGCTATCGCAGCTTTTCACAGACAAGCTTTCTGACTCTGCCGGTGGTCTACCGCTCTTACGGATTTGAGAACGAAACCCGCACCCAGAGCCACGAATTGCGGCTCAACGGAACCGCAGGCGGGATCGTCTATCAGGTCGGAGCGTTCTATTTCAAAGAAACCATCGGTGTCGAATCCGGCTTCTTCTTGCCGATCGGCCCGAACGGCACCTTCCTCTCCTATTTCTTCCGCGACGTGACCAGCGACAGCAAGTCGGTGTTCGGCCAGGTCGAAGTGCCGCTGGGTGACAAGCTGAAAGTTGTCGGCGGGATTCGCTACACCGATAACTCGCGCGATGCGGTCTATCGCAACGCCTCGCCATTTGGGGCCGGTCCGCCAGACGCAGCGCTGTTCAACGCCGGGCCGGCGCGCAAGAATCCGGCCACTTTGGCCTATATTTCGACACTCAATCTCGCCATGGACGAGAACAAGGTCACCTGGTTGGTCGGGCTCAACTATCAGCCAAATTCGGACAATCTGGTTTACGCCAAGGTTTCAACCGGGTTCAAGGCGGGCGGATTCGATTCGGTTGGTGACTATCGGCCTGAATCCAACACCGCCTATGAAGCCGGGTGGAAGCGTAGCTTCGGTCCGCGCAGCGAACACCAGTTCAACCTCGGCGCGTTTTACTACAACTACAAGGACCTGCAGGTCTCGGTCCTGCTCGATACAGCGGTTGGCGGCCAGACTTTCAACGCTGGCAAGGCCAAAATCTGGGGGATCGAGGCCAGCGCGGACTTCAAGGTTGGTCCCAACACCACCTTCCGTGCATCGGCCAACTACCTCAATGCCGAGTATGGCGAACTGTTTGCCCAGTTCAATGTCTACACCGTTCCGGGCACAGGGGCCGATATCAATGGCGTTGGCGATCTTGATCCGACGGTGGCCGGCGTGCAGCAACCGAACTTTGCCGGCAACCGCCCGCCGTTCTCGCCCGAGGTCGTGCTGACCGTTGGATTCGATCAGGTCATTCCGATGGGTTCGGCAGGATCGGTGACGCTGAGTGCCAACAGCACGATGAAGAGCTCTTACTTCACAGATTTTTACAACTACAATGATGGTCGCCAGAGCGCGTTCCATCAGTCGGATGTCAGCCTGACCTGGAAACCGGCGAGTGAGAAGTTCTCGCTCCAGGCTTTCGTCAAGAACATCGAAGATGTCCGCCCGCTGACCTACGGTGGGTTCACGTCGGCCGGTCCTGACGATATCTTCAACTGGCAGTTCGGCACTCCGCGCACTTATGGCGTGCGGTTCTCGGTCGACTTCTGAGCATGAGGGGGGAGCAGGAAGCGGCTCGCCGCTTCCTGCAACCGCTCTCGTCAATCGGGCGGGTCCAGTGGGCCCGCCCTGTTCGATTGGGCTAAGCAGACCAGTCAATTCGCGATTTGTGATAGCCGGCGGCCAGTTCCGATTTGCCGCTTTGGCACCGTTCCTGTTTGGCATTTCAAGCGCGCACAGGAGACGGCGATGAAGACCCAGGTTGCAATCATCGGGGCAGGGCCGGCAGGGCTGCTGCTCGGTCACCTGCTCAGGGCTGAGGGGATCGACTGTGTCGTGGTCGAGCGGCAAACCCCGGACTATGTGCTCGGGCGGATCCGCGCCGGGGTCCTTGAACAAATCACCGTCGATCTGATGGCCAGGCTCGGCCTCGATGAGCGGTTGCGGGCGGAGGGACTGGTCGAACACGGTTTCAACCTGGCCGATGGCGAGCGGCTGATCCGGATCGACTGCGCGGGGCTGACTGGCAAGTCAGTGGTCGTTTACGGCCAGACCGAAATCACCAGAGACTTGATGGATGCGGCAGCGGGGCGGGGCCTCAAAGTGATCTACGGGGCTGACGATGTCGCGCTGAACGGTATCGAAGGGGACGCTCCCTATGTAACTTACCGCAAGGACGGTAACGATCATCGGATTGACGCCCGGTTCATCGCCGGCTGCGATGGATTCTATGGCCCCAGCCGCAAAGCAATTCCTGCCACAGCCGCGCGTGAGTTCGAGCGGGTCTATCCGTTTGGCTGGCTTGGTATCCTCGCTGACGTTC
>CALMBN010000334.1 GCA_937860195.1 uncultured Novosphingobium sp. | reverse complement strand
CACCACCCGGTCGCCGATCCGCACTCCCAACCGCGCAATCTCGTCGCGATTGTGCAGTGTGACGTTAGAGACCACTACGCCGCCGACGGTGACCGGGGTCAGCCGCCCGACGGGGGTGAGCTTGCCAGTGCGGCCAACCTGAATGTCGCTCGCTTCCAGCGTGGTCTCGGCCCGTTCGGCTGGAAACTTGTGCGCGATCGCCCAGCGGGGCGCCTTGGCAACAAAGCCCAGCCGTTCCTGCCAATCGAGCCGGTCCACTTTGTAGACTACCCCGTCAATGTCATAGCCCAGCTCGGCGCGCGCATGTTCAATGCTGCGGTAATGCTGCAGCAATTGTGCAGCATCGGCGCAGCGCACCAGCAGCGGTGAAACCGGCACGCCCCAGGCAGCGATTCGCTGCATCATCGCGAACTGGGTCGCTTCGGGCACGGCCGGTGCTGAGCCCCAACCGTGCGCCAGAAACCGCAGTGGCCGGGCCGCAGTCACGCTGGCATCCTTTTGTCGCAGCGATCCCGCCGCCGCGTTGCGCGGGTTGGCAAAGACCTTTCCGCCTTCAGCCTCTTGCCGGGCATTGAGTTCGGCAAAGTCGGCCTTGGCCATATAGACCTCGCCGCGGATCTCGAACACCTCGGGCGCGTCGCCGTGCAGCACCTGCGGAATGTCGGCGATCATAGCGACATTGGCCGTCACGTCCTCACCCACCTGCCCGTCCCCGCGGGTGGCGGCACGAACCAGCCGCCCTTGTTCATAGCGCAGCGAACAGGACAGCCCGTCGATCTTGTCCTCAGCGGTCAAGGCTACTTCGGCATCTTCGGGCAGCGCCAGGAACCGCCGGACCCGCCCCACGAAATCCTCGACGTCTTCATCCGAGAACGCATTGTCGAGGCTCATCATCCGAACCTCGTGCGTCACCTTGCTCAGCGGCGAAGCTTCCACCGCGTGGCCAACCAAGCGGCTCGGGCTGTCATCGCGCACCAGATGCGGAAACGCCGCCTCGAGCTCGTTGTTGCGCCGGACCAGCGCATCATACTCCGCATCCGAAATCTCGGGCGAGTCCTCGGCGTGGTAGCGCCGGTTGTGATGCGCAATCTGCTTCGCGAGCCGCATCAGCTCATTGGCGGCATCGGCTTCGGTCAGATCGATTCCCATGCGCCGGTCCTAACCCCGCTCAAGCACGGTCACAACCATCTCGCGCCGGGTGCGAAAACCCAGCGTCTCGTACAAGCCGATTGCCTTGGCGTTGCCAGCATAGGAGTGGAGGAACGGGGTCAGCCCGCGCGCGGTGAAAGTGGCCATGACTTGCCGGATCAGCTGCGCGGCGAGGCCCTGCCCGCGATACTCGGGCCAGGTGCAGACGCCCGACACTTCGGCATATTTGTCCCCGGGAAGCATCCGCATGCCCGCCATCGCGGCCAGGCGGCCATCGCGGCGGATGCCATAGAACTGGCCGTAGCGCCGGGTCTGCGCGCGCCACGGACCCGGCTCGGTGGCGTGCGCAAGCTCGGCCATCTCGGCAGCGTCGACATCGCCCAGCAATACGCATTGGTCATCGCCCGGCTGCAGCGGCATCGGCTGTTCGGCAACCATCTGCGCCAGCAGCGCGGTCTGCACGGTGACCAGACCGGAAGGCGCGGGCCATTCCTCCGTCTCGACCAGCCATATGTGCTCTTCCGGCCGGACCAGCGCAGCGAGCGCCGCCATCGCCTCATCCTCGTGGTCGCGTGCCGCCGCAAAAGGACCATAGCCCGGGTCGATCCGCCAAGCCCGCCGATCCCCGCGCGCCAGCAGCGCCTGGCGGGTGGTCAGCATGGTCCATACCGGACGGTCGAGGGGGTGAATTCTCACACTCCCTCCAGCAACCGGTCGGCCTGCGCCCGCGCCTCGGGCGTAACCTCAGCGCCTGAAAGCATCCGCGCGATCTCTTCCTGACGTCCAGTACTGTCCAGTAGGTGGACTGAGGTCCGCGTGACGGTGCCCTCACTGCTCTTCGCGATCACATAGTGCTGGCCGCCGCGCGCGGCGACTTGCGGGCTGTGGGTGACGGCGAGCAATTGCCCGCCATCTGCCAGCCGCGCCAACCGCTCGCCGATGGCCGAAGCCACTGCGCCGCCGACACCGCGGTCGATCTCGTCAAAGATCACCGTCGCCGCACCGCCCTCTTCGGCCAGAGCCACTTTCAGCGCGAGGATAAAGCGCGAGAGTTCGCCGCCTGAGGCGATCTTGTTCAAAGGCGCAAAGGCCGCGCCGGGGTTGGTGCTGATCAGAAATTCTACCGCGTCCATGCCCGATGCACCCCAGCGCTCCTCGGGCAGCACAGATACGCTGGTCTGGAACTTCGCGGCATCGAGTTTGAGCGGCGCGAGTTCGCCCGCCACTGCGGTATCGAGCCGCCCTGCCGCTTCGCGTCGCTGATCCGACAGTGTCCGGGCCAGCGCGCGATACTCGGCGCTCGCCGTTTCAGCCGCCGCCTCCAGCGCTGCCAGTTCCGCTTCGCCGCCCTCGATCCCGTCAAGTGCGCCGCGCATTTCGCGCATCTTGTGCGGCAGATCATCGACCTGGCAGTGGTGCTTGCGCGCGGCGGCACGTAGTTCGAACAGCCGGGTTTCTATCCGGTCGAGCGCATGCGGATCATGAGTGAGCGCCTCGGCCGCACGCTCCAGCTTTTCCTCGGCCTCGCTGCCCTCAATCACCGCGCGGTCGAGCGCCGCCAGGGCCTCGGCCAGCAGTGGATGCTCGGTCGCGATCCGGTCAAGCCGGCGGGCCGCGCTGCGCAGGGTCGCCAGCGCCGAATCCGATCCGGCCCACAGCTTGCGCAAGGCCTCCAGATCGTCGGTCAGCTTTTCACCCTTCTGCATCATCGCCCGCGCCTCGGCGAGCGACTCTTCCTCGCCCACTTCGGGCTCAAGCGTGGTCAGTTCGGCCAGATGGGCGAGCAGCAGGTCGCGGTCCTCCGCTGCCTTGATGATCAACGCCCGCGCCGCCTCCAGCGCATCACGCGCTGCGCGCCAGGCACCCCAGGCTGCTTCAACCCTCGCCACATCAGCCCCTGCGAACCGATCGAGCAGCAACCGGTGCCCGCGCGGATTGACCAGACCCCGATCATCGTGCTGGCCGTGCAGTTCAACCAGATGGCCCGCCAGTTCGCGCAGCAAAGCCGCACCAACCGGCTGATCGTTGACGAAGGCTTTCGATCCCCCATCGGCCTTGACCCGGCGCTTGATCAGCAACGGTTCACCCGGTTCCACGTCGAGTTCGGCGTCAGACAGGATCGTGCGGATCGGCTGCGGGAGCTTGTCGAACTCAAAGCTGGCAGTGATGCTGGCCTGATCGGCCCCGC
>CALMBN010000333.1 GCA_937860195.1 uncultured Novosphingobium sp. | reverse complement strand
CGGCCGCGTTCAAGATCATCCTCAAGGATCCCGCCGTAAAGGGCATTCTCGTCAATATCTTCGGCGGGATCATGAAGTGCGACATCATCGCCGACGGCATTGTCGCAGCGGCGAAGGAAGTGAACCTTTCGGTGCCATTGGTTGTCCGCCTCGAAGGCACCAATGTGCAGCAGGGCAAGGACATCCTCGCCAATTCGGGCCTGCCCATTGTCGCGGCCAACGATCTGGGCGATGCTGCCAAGAAGATTGTGGCGGAGGTGCGGAAGGCGGCTTAGTTTCCATCACCGCTCATCCTGAGTAGGGACTGAGTTCATCGAAGGCCCGTATCGAAGGGCCTGTTCCGTCCTTCGATACGCCATTTCGGCAAGCTCAATGCCTACTCAGGATGAGCGGATTGGCAATGGGGTTGCAGAATCACTCCGACTTGTGCAGTGCAGCGAAAGTTGACGTGAACGTTAAGTGAAGTGGTGGAGAAGAAACCATGAAAATCCTCGTCCCCGTCAAGCGGGTGATTGATTACAATGTGAAGCCGCGGGTGAAGCCCGATGGCTCGGGCGTCGACCTGGCGAACGTCAAGATGTCGATGAACCCGTTCGATGAGATCGCGGTCGAGGAAGCGCTGCGCCTCCGCGAAAAGGGTGTGGCGACCGAGGTTGTGGCCGTATCCGTTGGCCCCGAAAAGGCGCAGGAAACGCTGCGCACCGCGCTCGCCATGGGCGCCGACCGGGCGATCCTTGTCGTCGCCGAAGATGTCGAGCCACTGGGCGTGGCCAAGCTCCTCGCCAAGATTGTCGAGGAAGAGGCCCCCGGCCTTGTCATCCTCGGCAAGCAGGCAATTGATGACGATTCGAACCAGACCGGCCAGATGCTCGCCGCGCTCACCGGGCGCCCGCAGGGCACCTTTGCGGGCGAAGTCACGGTCGATGGCGACCACGTAATCGTGAAGCGCGAAGTCGATGGCGGTCTGGAAACGGTCAAGCTGGCCTTGCCCGCGATCGTCACCACCGACCTGCGCCTGAACGAGCCGCGCTATGCCAGCCTGCCCAACATCATGAAGGCCAAGTCCAAGCCGATGGCGATCAAAGCTGCGGCGGATTATGGCGTCGATATTGCCCCGCGGCTCAAGACCCTTAAAGTCAGCGAACCGCCGGTGCGCAGTGCCGGGATCAAGGTCGCCGATGTCGATGCCCTCGTCGCCAAGCTCAAGGAAATGGGCGTAGCCTAAGCCCACTCCCCCACCTCCCGTTCGTGTCGAGCGAAGTCGAGACACCGGGCGCGAGGCATCTCGACTTCGCTTCGCAAGCGAACGGGATGGGATGGAAGGAATTCGAAGATGAAAACTCTCGTTTGGGTCGAACACGACAACACTTCGGTCAAGGACGCCACGCTGGCTGTCGTGACCGCCGCTTCTCAGCTTGGCGAAGTCCACCTGCTGGTCGCGGGATCGGGCTGCAAGGGCGTGGCCGATGAAGCCGCCAGGATCGCGGGCGTGGGCAAGGTCCACATCGCCGACGACGCGGCCTATGCCAATGCGCTGGCCGAAAACGTAGCGCCGCTGGTAGCCGGCCTGATGGCCAGCCACGATGCCTTCGTGGTGCCCGCAACCACCACCGGCAAGAACATCGCCCCGCGCGTCGCTGCGCTGCTCGATGTGATGCAGATCTCGGACATCCTCTCGGTCGAAGGCCCCAAGACCTTCACCCGCCCGATCTATGCCGGCAACGCGATCGCCACGGTCGAATCGAGCGATGCCAAGCTGGTGATCACCGTGCGCGGCACCGCCTTTGCCAAGGCCGAAGCCACTGGCGGTTCGGGTACAGTCGAAACGGTTTCCGGCCCAAGCGATTCGGGCCTCTCGACCTTTGTCGGTTCGGAAATCGCCAAAAGCGAACGCCCCGAACTGACCAGCGCCAAGATCATCGTCTCAGGCGGCCGCGCGCTGAAGGATGCTGAAACCTTCACCGCGACGATCTTCCCCTTGGCCGACAAGCTGGGTGCAGCTGTAGGCGCCAGCCGCGCTGCGGTCGATGCGGGCTATGTGCCCAATGACTATCAGGTCGGCCAGACCGGCAAGATCGTTGCGCCGCAAGTGTACATCGCGGTCGGCATCTCGGGCGCGATCCAGCACCTTGCAGGGATGAAGGACAGCAAGACCATCATCGCGATCAACAAGGACGAAGACGCGCCGATCTTTCAGGTTGCCGACATCGGCCTGGTCGCGGATCTGTTCAACGCAGTGCCGGAGCTTACGGGCAAGCTTTGAACTGAGCGATAATCCAAAAGCAAAGAGGCCCTGCGCAAGCGGGGCCTTTTGTTTGGGGCTGTAAGCGAATTACAGTTTTGCCTTTGCATGTAACCCGTTAACTTGCGTCAATCTCAAAGGGAGCTTCCCGATGCTGCGTTCGCTTGCCGTTGCCGCGATTGCCCTCGCGCTTACTGCACCGCCGGTGCTGGCGGCCAGCAAACCGGCGATATCGCTGGCAAGAACCAGCAAGTGGGAAATCAACTACGATGAGGATTCGTGCCATTTGCTGGCCAAATTCGGCGAGGGGTCGCAATCTACGATTCTCCGGATCACGCGATTTCAACCGGACAACTATTTCGATCTGACGTTGTATGGGATGCCGGTAAAGGTCAACTTCGCTAATCGTCTGCCTGTTGAAATGCAATTTGGAGGGCAAAAATGGAACCGGCCATTGGCTATGGTCGGTGATGCCGGCAAACAAATGCCGCTGCTGATCTTTTCCGGCCTGCGACTCGATGACTGGATTTACTCGTCCACTCCTGCGCCGGACGTTTCACCGGCTCAGGAAGAAGCGGTCAATTCGATCAGCTTTAAAATTTCGGGAGGCAAGCGCTATCGACTTGAAACCGGGCCCATGAACGGACCCATGGTTGCGATGCGTGCCTGCACCACCGATCTGGTCAGTCACTGGGGTTTTGATCCGTCAGAGCAGGCGCGCCTGAGCCAGCCTCCCAAGCCATTAGGCGTCATCTCAGACTGGATCACTTCGGCCGACTTTCCAAAAAAGGCGCTCAATCAAGGAAGCAGCGGGTTAGTTCAGTTCCGACTCGATATCGATGAAACTGGCAAGGTCTCCGGTTGCCGTATCCTCTACCGGACGAATCCAGATGATTTCGCCGACCTTTCGTGCAAACTCCTGACCCAGCGTGCCAAATTCAGTCCGGCGCTAGATTCTGCAGGCAAGGCGGTGCGCTCGTTCTACGTCAGCAAGATTCGATGGCAGTCGGCATGGTAAATGCGCATTTTTATGTCCGCTCATACAGCACCAGCGCGGCTCCGTCGTCGGGCTGGTGCCGAGCATATTCAACGAACCCCAGCTTCGCCGCCAGCCGTTCCGACACCGCGTGGCCTTCCTCGATCATGCAGGCCACGCGCTGCCGCCCGTGGGTCTGGTCGAACCACGGCATCACCGCCGCCATGGCTTCCCCGGCAAAACCCTGGCCCCAGCGGTCGGGGTGCACGATCCAGCCGGCCTCAGGGACATCGTTGAGCCCTTCGCCAAAGCCGCGATAGGATCGGAACACGCCGCAGGTGCCGATGATCTGCGCCTCGCCCTTCAGCCGCACGCAAAAGATACCGTAGCCGTAGAGCGCCCATCCGCCGGCGTTGCGGAGCAGCCGGGCGAAGCTATCCGCCGGGCTGGGCGCCCAGTTGCCGAGGAATTCGAGCGTCCGGGGGTCCGCATAGATCGCATCGATCCCGGCAAAATCGCCCTGCTGCGGCTGCCACAGCTCCAGCCGCTCGGTTGTTAGAACAGGATCCTGCTTGCCAATCATACCGCCCCCTCACCCCTCTGTCCTGAGCTTGTCGTCCCGAAGGGGACCGAAGGCAACGACCGTTCTTCTTGATGGGATGGCTGAGCCAGATGAAAAGGACGACCCTTCGACAGGCTCAGGGCGAACGGGGTAAGGCTAGTGCCTAGAGCAGCATGTCGATCATGTGCAGCACCACCCCGACCAGGCCGCCCACCAGCGTCCCATTGACCCGTATAAATTGCAGATCGCGGCCAACCGCGCCTTCGATCCGGCCCGAAATCGTTTCGCCATCCCAACGCTTGACAGTTTCGGAAACCAGCCGGACGATCTGGTCGCCATAGCGCACCGAAATGCCGACCAGCGTGCGGCGGGCAAAGCGGTTGATCTGCAGCTGCAATGGCGGATCATCGCGCAGATGCTTGCCCAGCTCGGTCAAGGCTTCGGCCAATTGCCCGCTGGCTTCGCCCGAAGGCCGCCGCAGCCGATCGAGCATTGCGGCGCGCAACCGTTCCCACACACCCTGCCACCAGACCGAGACCGCCGGATTGCCAACCAGTTCGCCCTTTAGCCGCTCTATCCTGGCGCGCAGATCGGCATCGTGTTGAAGATCCTGGGCGAGCTTGGCCAGCC
>CALMBN010000332.1 GCA_937860195.1 uncultured Novosphingobium sp. | reverse complement strand
AGCTCTCACGCGGTACCGACCGTTCCGGATAGGCGCTGTGCAGCGCCGTCTGTTGCCGGGAGCCAAGCTGGCCGACGATATGGTATCTGCGCTCGACATTCGCGAAACGATTGCCTCGCCCGAAGTGGTGCAGGATATCTTCAACAGGTCCAAGCCGTTGTTCACGCCAGTCAGAATCCTGGCCAGCACCCGCAAGATTTTTGGCGGCAGTGTGACCCGCGCCGTTTACGTCACTCCCAAGGCGGGCGAGGCAAGTCCGACCAGCCTCAAGACCGCGCTGGCCGCACCTGTTGCGGGTAACGGCGGATCGCGACTGGCGGCGGCAGCGGTCAAGATTTCAGACCTTCCGGCGATTGGCACGCCGAGTGCTCCGCTGGCCGACAAGTCGGTCGGGCTGCTCGAAATCCGCCAGATCGACTATGCCAACGGGGTCAAGGTTCAGCTCTGGGCGACCGAGGACGAACCGGGGCGGGTGACGCTGAAGGTCCGGTTCGGGGCCGGCTGGCGGGCTTTCTCCGCGGCGACCGCGCCATACGCAACGCTGGCCGGGATTGGCCTGGTCGATTCGGGTGTTGGCCCCCTGGACCGCGAAGCGATGGACCGGGCAATGACCGGGCGAAAGATGGGCTTTGACTTCGGGATCGAGGACACCGTCTTCACCTTCAAGGCCGACACCCGCGCCGCTGATCTGGACGATCAGCTGATGCTGTTTGCAACAAAGTTTGCCAATCCACGCTGGGATGCCAACCCGGTGCTGCGCGCGCAGGCGGCATCGAAGATCAGTTACGAGAGCTATGCCCTGAGCCCGCAGGGTCTGCTCGAGCGGGACTTGAAGTTCCTCGAACGCGGCAGGGATCCGGTGTTCCGTACTCCCAATCCGGCTGAGATCGATGCGACCACTGCGGCGGGCTTTCGTCAGGTGTGGGAGCCGATCCTGAAGCAGGGTCCGATCGAGATACAGCTCTATGGCGATTTCAAGAAAGACGATGCCGTGGCTGCGCTCAACCGCACCTTCGGCGCATTGCCCCTGCGCGGCGAGCTGCCGACTGGCACGGCCGGACTGGAGGCGCGGACGCTTGAAGCTTCGCCTGCGGCCAGTCTCCTGTTCCACCGCGGGGACAAGAACCAGGCAGCCGGGATTATCGCCTGGCCGACCGGCGGGGGGAGGGCTGAACTGCGCGAAAGCCGTCAGCTCGAAATCCTGACCCAGCTGTTCCAGAACCGGCTGATGGACAAGCTGCGCGAAAAGCTGGGTGAGGCCTATTCGCCGCAGGTGGTCAATTCGTGGCCGACCGAGCTGAGCGGTGGCGGGAACATGCTCGCGATTGCCAATTTGCAGCCCAAGTCGGTGCCGATCTTCTTTGCCACGGCAGAAGAAATCGCCGCCGATCTGGTCGCCAAGCCAGTCAGCGCGGCAGAATTGGGACTGGTTATCGAGCCGCTCAAGCAATCGCTGACCCGCGCTTCGTCCTCCAGCGCGTTTTTCATGTACCTGATCGAAGGCGGAACCAGCGATGCGAACCGCTATCGTTCAGTCCGTTCGCTCCTCAGTGACTTTACCGAAACGACACCAGTGGAGATGCAGGCGCTGGCCGCCAAATACTTTGCGCCGGGCCGCAGCT
>CALMBN010000331.1 GCA_937860195.1 uncultured Novosphingobium sp. | reverse complement strand
CGTGACTGGAGTTCAGACGTGTGCTCTTCCGATCTGCCATCAGCGCGGCATAAAAGCCCAGAATCATCAGCATGAAAGTGCAGGCCAGTACGCGCGGGATGACCAGCGCCTCCATCGGCGAAACCCCGATGGTCCGCATCGCGTCAATTTCCTCGGTCAGCTTCATCGTTCCAAGCTGCGCGGCGAACGACGAACCAGATCGGCCAGCGACCATGATTGCGGTCATCAGCACCCCCAGCTCGCGGAATGAAAGCCGCCCGGTGAGGTTGATTGTGTAGATCTCCGCCCCGAACTGCTCGAGCTGGACCGCGCCCTGCTGGGCAATCACGATCCCCACCAGAAAGCTCATCAAGCCGACAATCGGTAACGCCCTGATCCCGACCAGATCAACCTGCCTGATCAGCGAGGTCCAGCGCATCCGCGAGGGGTGCAGCAGCAGTGATCCCAGTGCCATCACCAATGCGCCCAGAAAGCCCAGCAGGTTGAGCACGCCGTGCCAGTAACCGATTACCGAGCTGCCGAACTGTTCGGTCAGCCGCCCGACCGGGCCACTGACAAGGTCCGGCCCAGCTTCCGGCTCTTCAAGATCGTTGCGGTTGACCGCCGCGATCAGCCGCCGCGCCGTGTCGCTCGCGCCGACGATGTCGGCACCCGTATCGCGCGCCAGCCGCCAGATGGTCCAGGCCCCGACCGTATCGACCTCGCCCGCGCCAGACAGATCAATCGCTGCAAAGCGCTGATCAGCACCGCGGAATGCCATGTCGAGCTGGCCAATCGACGCCACTGTCAGAGGCCCGCTGAGCATCAGGCTCCGCGTGCCGTCTTCGCCTTCGGCAATCGTGAATTCAGCCCACTCGCGCATCGGCCTGCTGTCTGCGGGAAAATTGCGGCCACGGCAAGGCGGGGGAGACTTGGTTCACGCAGAGGCGCGGAGAAGAAAAGCGAGGCGCAGAGGTGTTGCGCCTGCGGCAAAGCCGCTTGCCAACCCCCAACCTGTGAAAACAGCAGAGGATTGAAGCCAGTGCCTGCGGCGCCTTAAGGCTCTCTGCGCCTCTCCTTCTTCTCCGCGCCTCTGCGTGAACCAAAAAGTTGCGCCAAGCCCGCCCCGCTGGCAAAGCCCGGGCGATATGACCGACAGCACAGCCAACTCCGAACTGCCCAAGACTTTCGACCCCGCCGCGATCGAGGCGAAGTGGTATGCTCATTGGGAGGCCAACGGCCTGTTCCGGCCCGAACGACCCGATGCCGTGCCCTATACCATCGTCAATCCGCCGCCGAACGTGACGGGCAGCCTGCACATCGGCCACGCGCTCGACAACACCTTGCAGGACATCGTGATCCGGTACGAACGGCTGCGCGGCAAGGATGCGCTGTGGGTGGTCGGCACCGACCATGCCGGAATCGCGACCCAGATGGTGGTCGAACGCCAGCTTGAGGCGAGCCAAGACAAGCGCACCAACTACACCCGTGAGGCTTTCATCGACAAAGTCTGGCAGTGGAAAGCGGAGAGTGGCGGAACCATCACCGGTCAGCTGCGCCGCCTCGGCTGTTCGATGGACTGGAGCCGCGAACAGTTCACCATGGACCCGCATTTCACCAAGGCGGTGGTGAAGGTCTTCGTCGACCTGTATGGCAAAGGCCTGATCTACCGCGACAAACGGCTGGTCAACTGGGATCCCAAGCTCAAGACCGCGATCAGCGATCTCGAAGTCGAGAACCGCGATGTGGCCGGCCATATGTGGCACTTCAAGTATCCGCTCGCTGGCGGTGAAAGCTATACCTACATCGAGCGTGACGCCGATGGCGCGGTGACGTTCGAAGAGCAGCGCGACTACATTTCAATCGCCACCACCCGGCCCGAAACGATGCTGGGCGATGGCGCGGTGGCGGTGCATCCGGACGACGCGCGCTATGCCCCGATTGTCGGAAAGCTGTGCGAAATCCCGGTCGGCCCCAAGGCTCAGCGGCGGCTGATCCCGATCATTACGGACGAGTATCCCGATCCCGATTTCGGGTCCGGCGCGGTCAAGATCACCGGCGCGCACGATGGCTGAGCTGGTCGGGTTGGGCACGGTCACGTCGCCCTTGGCGTACTGAATAATCACCGGCTTGGCCGCATGGCCGCGCGGCGGGTTCTTGCGGATCAGCGGTGCATAGGACACCGGGTTGCCGGCTTGCTGAACCCATTCATTGCGCTCCAGCACCTGCTGTATTGCGGTGGCGCCCGGCACGGTGTTGGTGACCAACGGCAGGCCGCG
>CALMBN010000330.1 GCA_937860195.1 uncultured Novosphingobium sp. | reverse complement strand
ACGAGGCCGCTGGCAGAACCTGGTGTTGTCGGACGTCGCCGGCGACGATCCGGCGCTGGTCGCTTCCGGCCCCACGGTCCTCCCGGACGACGGCACGGTGGTGATCGGTCGCCTCGCCGACGCGCTCGCGGCCGCCAAAGCCGAGGCCTTTGCCCTTCGTTACGCGACGTCGGTCCTCGATCCCGAGGTCGCCGGCGAGGCCCGAGAGGTCGGCGAACGGCTCGCGGCCGCGATCTGCGCGCAACCGCTAATCGCCAAAAGCAACTGGCTCGCCGGTGAGAGATGCGGAAACCACCAGGCCATAGGGATCCCGAAAGTCAGCCCCAGCCACAGCGAATTGAGCCAGAATGCCTGCATGATCTTGCCGGTCCGGCGGCGGCGGCGGCCGCGCTCGATCCCTTCAGCCAGCCACAGCCGATGCAAGGACGCAGCGATCAGCGAGCTGGAGAACAGCGCGAGCAGGACCGGCTTGATTTCTCCATTCAGGCCAAGACAGATCGCCACCACATTGAGCAAAGTGCCGAGCAGCATGGCCCGGACAATCCGGATGTGCGCCGAAATGAGCCGATTATCGACCCATTCGCGCAATTCTGCCGGGATGGCGACGCGGAGCGCTGCCTGCTTGCTGACCATACGACCCGACTGCCCCCTGTTTGTCCGGGATTTGTATGGAACTATGCATATCTCCGTCAGGGTTAAGAAACTGCTGTATGGTCAGACTGCATTTGCCGCTCAACTTCGCCGCGAGGATTGGCTAGGTCGTTGCGAACCAGGAGAATCACCCGATGCGCCAAAAATCGATCGTAGTCGCCATTGCCGTCGCCGCAGCTTTTGCGGCTCCGCAACTGTCAGCCGGACTGGTCAAACTCGCCAGCCATCCAGAAGCCGAAGCGCAGACGCTCGACCTCGCCAAGCGGTTGATTTCACTTCGTTCGGTTCAGGGGCCAGGCAACCAGACCCCGCAAGCGCTTGACGTGGTCAGGGATGCGCTGAGGGCCGGTGGATGGCAGCCGGACCAGATCGAGATCACCCCGTTCGAAGATACCGCCTATCTGATTGCGACCTGGCCAGGCAGCGATCCTGCGCTCAAGCCGCTGGTGATTTCAGGGCACATGGACGTGGTTGAAGCCAATCCCAAGGACTGGACCCGCGATCCGTTCACCCCGATCGTGGAGGACGGGATCCTTTATGGCCGCGGCGCGAGTGACATGAAGTTCGATGCCGCGCTGGCCACCGCCAGCCTGATCGAACTGCGCCGCCAGGGCTTCCGGCCCAAGCGAACGATTATCCTGCAATTTTCAGGGGATGAAGAAACCACGATGAAAAGCAGCCGCGTGATCGCCCAGCGGCTCAAGCACGCCGAACTGGTGATCAACATCGATGGCGGCGGCGGAACGCTGGCAGAAGGCAGCGCCAAGCCGCTGTACTGGACCTGGCAAGGTGCCGAAAAGACCTATGACGACTACCAGCTGGAAGTGACCAATTCCGGGGGGCACAGCTCTGCCCCGCGCCCGGTCAATGCGATTGTCCAGCTGTCCGAAGCCTTGACCAAGGTCGGGGCCTATCGGTTCAAGCCCGAACTGAGCCCGCTGACCAAGGCCTATTTCGAAAAGGCCGCAGCCTTTGAAAAGGACCCGGAATTGTCCATGGCGATGCGGGCCTTTGCAGCCAATCCGGCTGACGAAGCAGCCGCCGCAACGCTCCGGGCCAGTTCGACCTATGTCGGCAAGATCGGCACAACCTGCGTGCCGACCATGGTCAGCGCCGGGCACGCCCAGAACGCGCTGCCGCAGCGTGCCACTGCCAATGTGAATTGCCGGATTTTCCCCGGTCACTCGCGCGAGGAAGTCCGGCAGGTCCTGGAGCAGGTCATCGGTATGCCCGATGTAAAGGTCACGGCGATTTCGGGCGAGGACTCGATCGCAGCGCCGGCCTCGCCGATGCGGCCCGATTTCATCGCCGCAACCGAAAAGGCGATGCGGCTGATCTATCCGGGAGTGGCAGTATTCCCCAGCCAGGCCTCAGGTGCGTCGGATTCGATGTGGTACCGCGCGCTCGGCGTGCCAAGCTATGGTGCCAGTCCGACCTTCAGCATGGATTCCGAAGACTACGCGCACGGCCTCAACGAACGGGTCCGGCTATCGAACATCCGTCCAGGCGTGGCCTACTATCTGATCCTGTTCACCGACCTGTCGAAATAAGTGCAGGCAGGCTGTCGCGAGCAATTGCGGCGGCCTCGCCTTCAGCAAAGGTTTGCGGCGAAAGGCACAGTTCCAGCCAAAGTCCGTCAACCAGTGCGGTGACCGCGATTGCGATCCGCCGAAGCGCGGCGGGTTGGGCACCGTTTTCAATCAGCAGCGCTTCAAGTCCGGCTCTGAAGCGGCTGTATTGCTCGTCATGAAGCCGGGCGATTTCGGACCGGGCCCGGACCAGGCTCCAGAACGCGATCCAGGTTGAAAGCAGCTCGCTGTCGGCAATCGGCGGGAGCAGGCTGGCGGTGACATAGGCTTCCAATCGGGCACGTGGATCGGGGCCAGCCGCAGCGACAGCCCGATCCAATGCTTCGGCAACCTGCTCCTCGACCTGAGCATAAGTCGCAGCGATCAGCGTATCGACTCCGCCGAAATGGTGCCCGATCAGCCCCGGCGAAACACCGGCTTCCAATGCGATTGCACGAACGCTGGCTCCGGCTGCGCCTTCGCGCGCCAGCACCCGCGCGCAGGCCGCGATCAGGCTGGCGCGGCGCTGGTCAGGGTCAGAGCGGCGAAAGGCGGGTTGCGAAGCCATCGGGCTTGTTATACGATCGTTCAGCAAGCGAAACAAGGATTCGCATGAAATTGAATCAAGCCTTTGCCGAAATTTCGGATAGCGACATCGATCCTGATGCCGATTTCAGCCTGCCGGGCTGGATTTACCGCGACCGCGAATTCTTCGACCTGGAAATGGAACGGGTGATCCGGCCAAGCTGGCAGATCGTCTGCCATGTAAACGAAGTGCCCGGCCCCGGTGACTACCGAACAATCGAATACTGCGACGAGAGCGTGGTGGTGATCCGGGGCGATGATGGCATGGTCCGGGCCTTCACCAATGTCTGCCGCCACCGCGCGATGCGGCTGGTCGAAGGGCCGGGCGGCTGCGCAAAAAAGCTGGTCTGCCCGTATCACGCCTGGACCTATGACAACGATGGACGGCTGACCGGGGTGCCGATGAAGAGCGAGTATCCCTCGCTCAAACTCGAAGAAAACGGGCTGGTGCCGGTCGCTCTGGAGATCTGGCACGGCTTCATCTTTGTGAACCTTGCTCCGGCTGGCTTCCCCTCGGTGACCGAGATGATGTCTCCGTTCGAGGCAGAGGTTTCGCAGTACCGGTTTGAGGACATGCAGCCGATGGGCGCGATCCGGCACCGGCCGCGCGGGGTCAACTGGAAGAACGTCGGCGATAACTATTCCGACAATCTGCACATTCCGGTGGCGCACGATGGCCTCTCGCGGCTGGTCGGCAAGAGCTACCGTATTGAGGCGCACGGCTGGGCTGACCGGCTCACCGGCGATGTGGTGAAGAACGAAAAACAGAACTTCTGGGAGAAGTTCTACGGTGCCCATATGCCGTGCGTGGAGCATCTGCCCGAAGAGGCCCACGGCCGCTGGCTCTATTACAAGCTGTGGCCGAACATGGCGTTCGATATCTACGCCGATCAGATCGATTTCATGCAGTGGTTGCCGGTCAGCCCGACCGAATGCCTGCTGCGCGAAGTGGCCTATGCGCTGCCGGATTCGCGCCGCGAAATGAAGCTGGTGCGCTATGCCAACTGGCGGATCAACCGCGTGGTCAATGCCGAGGACACCTGGCTGATCAGCCAAGTTCAACAAGGCATGGCCAGCAAGAGCTATGGCACCGGCCCGATCGCCACCAGCGAGGTCTGCCTGCGCAGCTTTGCCAGGAAAATTCGCGCCTTGATCCCGGAAGCACGGCAACCGTTCGCGCCGGGGCCGGGGTGGAGTGGGCGAGCGACCAATTGATTTTTACCCCACCCCCGTTCGCATCGAGCGAAGTCGAGATGCCGAGCGCGAGTGT
>CALMBN010000329.1 GCA_937860195.1 uncultured Novosphingobium sp. | reverse complement strand
CAGATCAACCGGCGCGTAGAGATCGGAATAGGCGAATTCTTCGACCACGTCAGAGCCGACGATCCCGGCCTGCGCCGCACCGTGAGCCACGAAAGTCGCCACATCAAACGCCCGGACCCGGATGATCCGCGTATCGCTGCCCTCGCAGGCAAACGACAGCGCGCGGTTGGCTTTGTCATGGAAACCGGCCTCGGGCACCACTCCGGCGCGCGCCATCAGCGGCAGCGCCTCGTCCAGGATGCGGCCCTTGGGCACGGCGAAGGTCAGGGCTTGTGCCATAGGACGCGGCCCTTACGGTGCAGCGCGGCAAAGGGCAAGGAGCGGCGCGCATGGCGGCGAAGTATGAATTCATCGATATCAATGCCAGCGGGCCGGGTTTTGTGCCCGCAGCGTTCGACAATCAGGTGTCCTATTGTAGCGCCTCTGGCGCGACCGTGACCGCGCGGGTGGTGGCGGTGGTGCGCGATTTGCTCGAACGGGGTGATGATGGGGCGCTGCTCGATGCGATCCGCAATTGGTCCGGGGCACCCTTGGCCGATGCCTTGCCGTTGCGGGTTGCTGGTGGGCTCCACTCGCTCCACCTCTCAGGCGCGGAACCAGCGCTTGCGGCGGTCTATGGGGGGCAAGCGGGGGTTGACGACACAGACATTATCGCCGCTGCAATCCACCATCACGAAGCCGAACTGCTCACTTGGCTCAACGGCCCACCCCAGACCAACGAAGCAGGGCGCTCGGCCAATTTCATTGCCGCAATGCTGTGGCTGACTGACAGAGGCCTGCCTCCCCGTTTTGAGTGTCTCGAAATCGGTTCAAGCGCCGGGATCAACCTGATGCTGGACCGGTATCACTACGATTTGGGCGGGGTTCAGGTGGGGCCGGAGCCGGGTGCGATTCGGTTTCAACCAGAGTGGCAGGGCGATCCGCCGCCTGCGGCCAAGTTTGAGATTGCCTCGACCAGAGGTTGCGATGTCGCCCCGGTCGATTTGTCCGATCCGGAGCAGGCGCTGCGGTTGCGGGCCTATATCTGGCCCGAACACACGGTCCGGTTTGAGCGGATGGATGCTGCGATTGCCGAAGCGACGAAGTCGGCGCCTGATCTGCTTAGGATGAACGCTGCTGACTTTGTTGAGGCGGAACTTGCGAAACCGCAAGCGGCGGGTACCACCCGGATGCTGATGCATTCGATCGTCTGGCAATATGTGCCGGAGGATCAGCAGGCGCGGGTCACCGCAGCGATGGAAGCCGCCGGGGCACAAGCCGCCCCAGATCGCCCACTGGCCTGGGTCTCGCTCGAAGCCAATCGGGTGCTGCACATCCACGAAATGACCGTGCGGTTCTGGCCCGGGGGCGATGAACCCGCTTTGGTTACCCGTGCGCACCCTCACGGCGCGTGGATCGGCTGGGGCGGGAGCGAGCGGACAATCTAATAGCGGTTCGCCAGTCTGGCCCAGGCCGACAGTTCGTTGAACCGTTCCTGCCAGCCGCCGTGGAACGAGATCCATTCCCAACTGGCGACCAGCGCGAAAACGGCTGCGCCCAGCCCGCCCAGTTGCAGCGCGTTGAGCGGCATGTTCCACGCCCACAGTGTCAGCAGAACGAGCAACAGCACACCGATTGCGTGACTGAAGGGGAAATTTCCACGCGCGCTGTGCTGGCGCTTGAACAGTCCGATGCCAATCAGGAACAGCAAGGCCCCGCCGCACAGTACCGCCAGCAGCTTGTCCCCGGCCGGGCTGGCCCAATCAGCCACCAGCTTGGCATCGCCCACTGCAAAAATCACGATCCCCAGCACGATCGGCATGTGGAGGTAGGTGTAAGCGTTGCGCGCGACGAGTCCGGCCTGCTCGTGCCCCGAAATGTGGGTCGATCCGCGCTCTGCCCCCATGTCGAAATAGAGCCACCACATCAGCACGGATGACAGGAAGGTGATCAGGAAGGCCAGCACGCGGCCCTGCTCCATCGATCCGCCGGCAAAGCTGGCCCCGGTGATGATGATCCCTTCACCCAGCGCGATGATGATGAACAGCCCGCAGCGTTCGGCCATGTGACTGCCGGAAATGTCCCAGTCGCTTGCGCTCGATCGGCCAAAGAATGGAACTGGAAACAGCGCCAGGGGGCCGTAGTACTCGATCCCGATGGCGAGCGCCCAGCAAGCCAATCGCCCGGCTGGATCGGCCAGCGCGCCCCCAACCCATGCGACTGCTGAAACCGCAAACCAGACTGCAATCCGCAGCATGCTTCGGCCATTGCGGTGGCTTGGTTTCCACAGGATCGCTGTCATGAACAGCGTCCGGCCCAGCTGAATCGCGATGTACGCGAAGACAAAGATCAGCGCATGGTCTTCGAAGGCCCGGGGCAAGGCAACCGCCATCACCAAGCTGGCCAGCATCACCAGAATAAGCATCACCCGCACTTCGAAGCGCTGCGGATCGGCCCAATTGGTGGCCCAGGTGGTGTACATCCACGCCCACCACACCGCGAGGAACATCACCAGCGCCTGAGCGAAGCCGGCCGCGGTCAGATTGTCTTTCAGAAAATGCGATAGCTGGGTGATCGCGAAAACGAAGACCAGATCAAAGAACAGTTCAAGAAAACTGACTGGCGCATGCCCGCCGCCGTGGTTGCGGAGCAGCGAGCGCCGCGCGGTCTGCTCGGCCTTGGCAATCGCTGCGCCGATGCTGGGACGGGTGGGGGCTTCACTTGCCAAGGGCGGTCCGCGTCAAAAATTCATCCAGCGCCGCGTTGACAGCTTCTGGTGCTTCCCATTGCACAAAGTGGCCACTTCCGGGCACTTTTGCGATGGTCAGAGTGTCGATCAGCTCGTCCATTCCTTCCAGGTTGGCAGGGGGCAGGGCAATGTCGTCCATAGCCCAGACCACAAGCGTCGGGATAGTGAGTTTCGGGATGGCCGGCGGGGCCCATCCGGCCGGCAGCTCATAAGGTGCGTCAAGGTCGAGCACTTCCATCGGGCTCGCGCGATACCAGTTGAGCATCGCAATTGCAGCCTCGCGGTTTTGCCAGTCCTCCATCAGTGCGGTGCGTTCTTCAGGCTCCATCTTCGGGTTTTCGGGGGTTTCTCCGAAAGCTTTGACCAATACGCCGCCAAGCCCGAACTGCTCGACCAGCGCGTCACTGGCGGGATCGCGGAACAGCCGGAAATACTGGCTCGCGGCCCGTTGCTGGCGGTTGGTGTAGAGCAGTTTGGGAAAGATCACCGGGTGCGGGGCATTGAGAATCACCGCCCGGTTGACCCGGCCCATGGCCTGCCCCATCAAGGCCACGCCCCAGGCAATCGCACCGCCCCAGTCATGCCCAACAATAGTGAATTCCTTCACATCGAGCGCGGCGGCGAGCAGGAATATGTCCCCGATCAGCTTGTCCGGGGTGTAGTTCTCCACCCCCTTTGGCTTTGACGAGCCGCGATAGCCGCGCTGGTCTGGGGCGATGCAGCGGAACCGACCGGAAAAGTGCGCGATCTGGTGCCGCCAGGTCCGGTGACTGTCAGGAAAGCCATGCAGAAAGATCAGCACTGGCGCATCGCGCGGGCCGGTATCGACCACATTCAGTTCGATCCCGTTGCCGAGTGTGACCCGGGTCTGCTCCATCACTTTGCCCCTTGGTTCATGCGCTCGGCATAGCCCGCCGCCATGAAGGCACCAATTTGATCGAGCATTGCATCAGGCATCCGGCGGCCTTCGCCCATCGCTTTCTCTATGCCTTCGGCGACAATGATTTCGCGCTGCCCCGCCAGCATTTCGTCAATCATCTGGGCAACTGCCACATCGGGCTCAATCCCGTTGTCGATCACCTTGTCCGAGACCCCGCGTCTGGTTCCGTCCGCGGTCAGCGCGTTGCGCGAAACCTCGGTGCGGATTGATCCGGGGTAGATGTTGTGGACCTGAATTCCAAGGTGAGCAACCTCGGCCCGCAGGGCATCGGCATATCCCGCGATCCCGAACTTGGCCGCGCAATAGGCAGTGCGCATGGGCACTCCAACCTTGCCCGCGACCGAACTGATCATGGCGATTCGGCCAGAGCCACGCGCGATCAGCCGGGGCAAAAGCGCTTGGGTCAGTGCAATTGGCGCGAGCAAATCAACTCCGATCACCCGTTCATAGACGGCATAATCGGTATCCTGCGCCAGGCTGCGCTGCGAGATTCCGGCATTGTTGACCAGCAGGTCGATCCCGCCCGACCAATTCCATGCCTGTTCCACCGCCGGAGCAATTGCCGCCGTGTCGGTTGTTTCAAACGGCAGCACCAGTGCCTCACCGCAGTCTGCCGCAACCGCAGCCAAGGCCGCCTCATTCCGCCCTGAAAGCACCAGCCGCGCTCCCTGCCGAGCCAAAGCCCGCGCCATTGCCGCGCCGATCCCTGACGAGGCTCCCGTGATCCACACGGCCTGTCCGGCAAAGCTCATCACAATTCTCCTATTCTCCCGGCGCCTTGGCCCGCACTGCCAGAGCATGAACCCGCTGGCCGGGAATGTCACCCAGTGCGGCGTTGACCATTCGCTGGCGGTTGAGCCGCGGCACGCCGGCAAAGGCGGCACTTTCGATTTCCACCGTGAAATGCGATTCGCCTGAACCGTCATCGCCGCTGTGGCCGCTGTGTTTCGCGCTGTCATTGCAGACAGCAAGCCGGGTCGGAGCGAAGGCGGCGGTCAGCAGGGCTTCGATTTCGTCAGAAATTTTGGGTGTGATGGGTGTGTGCATGGCTTTTCTTCTAAACGAACAATTGCCATGGGGAAGGGGTGAGGCAAGATCGTTTCCATGGCCGGATCGGCAGCGGATCGCGCGACTGCGATTGGCCGGGCTGCAAGGAGCCCGGCGAATTCCGCGCGCCGGGTCCGCGTGGCAGCAGCTTTGACGGGCCGGGCGATTACCGCTGGTTCTGCCTCGATCACGTCCGCCAGTTCAACGCCGGCTATGACTGGTTTGAGGGGATGAGCGCGGACGAGATCATGGCCGCGCAGCACCCGATTCACGGCTGGGACCGCCAGACCCGCGCGTTTTCGCCCACCGCCGGCATTGACCAGGCTCCGCGCTGGGCCGATTTCTCTGACCCGCTGGAAGCCATTGCCCAGCGCGCCCGAGCAAAGATGCCCAGTCAGCGCAGTGATGGCCGTGCGGTCACTCCGGATGAGCGCCGGGCGCTCGACGTGCTGGGGCTGGCGCTCGATGCCACCCGTCACGATCTGCGCAGCCGCTACTCGCAACTGGTCCGCAAATACCACCCTGATCGCAATGGCGGTGATCGCAGTTTTGAAGCGCGATTGCAGGCAGTGGTGGAGGCCTACCAGCTGCTGCGACGGGCAGCGGCGTTTTGCTAGGCCTGCCCGATTTCGCCGAGCAAAGCGCTGAACCAGTCCTGTCCGGTATCGAACACCTTGCCGCCCTGGATGCGAGGGAATTCGATGGCGCGGAGCGGCTGGCCAGCCCGGCCTTCGTCATGGCCGATCACGCCGGACACCCCGGCCAGGCCGCTGGTCACGGCTTCGTCTGCCATCGCCTTGATCAGCGCAAGGTCTGCGGCGTTGGCGCGGGCCGAGCGGGCGAAGTAGCCGCTTTTCTGGACCAGCACCTTTTCCGCGCCGAGGCTCTTAGCGAACTGATCAGCAAACCATTGCCCCGGATTGATTGTGTCGATCCGGACATGGCCAAAGGCATCGCGCTGAACCACTTCGCCGCGGGCTTGTTTTTCAGCCAGGATTTCGGCGGTGCCGGCGCCTTCGGAGAGGAAAATCACGACGCTGTCTTTGCGGTCCATCACTGCGCGCAGGCGTTCCGCCTCGCTCTCAAGATTGATTGGCAGTTCGGGCACATAGACTGCGTCGATATCGAGCAGGTCCATTGAGAAACCGGCTTCGATCAGAAACTTCCGGCGCTTCAGCCGGTTGCGGTATTCGGCTGCCGTGGCGGCGCAAAGCCAGCCGCAGTGACGCCCCATCACTTCATGGATCAGCAGGATGCGCGGGTTGGCACTCTGCTCGTTGACCGCGTTTTCCCAAAACACCGCGCCTTGTTCCGCCGCAGAAACTGCACCGAGAGTCTGAGAGATTGGCACCACATCGTTGTCGATCGTCTTGGGCAGGCCAACTACGGTCAAGGGATAGCCGTTATCTGTCAGATAGGCCGCCAGATCGCCGGCGGTGGTGTTGGTATCGTCGCCGCCGATGGTGTGGAGAATTGTTACCCCATCAGTGACTAACTGCTCGGCGGCGACATGCAGCGGGTTCTGGCCTGCGTTCACTAGCCCGCGCTTCACGCAGTCGGCCTGATTGGTCAGCTTCACCCGGCTATTGCCGAACGGTGATCCGCCATGTTCGATCAGGGACAATGCATCTGCGCGGACCTGCGCGGTGATTGTCACCGACTGGCCTTGCAACAGGCCCATATACCCGTTGCGATAGCCGATAATCTCAGCCTCCGGCGCGACTCTCGAATAGCCATCGATCAGATAGCCGACCGCCGCCGAAAGGCACGGTGCAATTCCCCCAGCTGTCAGCAGCGCGATCTTCGCCATATCCAGGTTCTAGGTCAGTCGCTGACGGGCAGCTAGTCCCGTGCGGACGTATTCATCGCCCGTTTGGCCAGGATGAAGATCGGGATGCCGACGAGGAAAATGTGCGGGAACAGGCCGAGAATCACTTTGATCCGGTCAGGGTTCGGAAAGGGCACACCAAATCGTGTGTGCAGGACAATGCCATACATCAGGCCATAAAGCGCCAGACCATAGAGAGTTCCGGATTTCCACGGTGCGACTTCACCAAGTGGGGTTTTCCGGGCCAGCAAGAAGCCGGTAACAACCATCGCCGCCATGATTGCGAAATGGACGGCGAGCCCTGCAAGCACACCGCCCGCTCCCCACGAATTCACACTATCGCCAAACGGGCCGGAAGCGACCCCGGTCCAGACACCGGTCATGCTGCCACCTCGAACCACAGACAGGATTGTCGCGTAGAGGGCATCGAGAGTGCCGCATAACAGCCAGGCTTTGAGGATAGGGCTGCGCACCCTCAGCGATCCTCTTCGCACAAGGCTTTCAACTGATCGGCGCAGGTGCCCCACCCTTCGAGAAACCCCATGTCGAGATGATGCGCGCGGCTTTCCGCCGTCCAGTGGCGGGCGCGGGCTGTATAGCGGGTGCTGTCACCCTCGGGCTCGATCTCCCAGATACCGAGCATGAACGGTCCGGCCGGTTGCAAATCGCCCTGGATCGCATCGGTGATCGCAAAGCGGCTTTCCTCGTCCCAGGCCAGCAGGTGACCGGGATGCTTGTTCACTTCACCATCGGGGCCATACATCGTTGCCTGGGTCTGGCAGCCGGGTTTGCGCGCACCGAAATTCATTTCGGCCCGCCATGGCCTGGGGCACCACCATTCGTTGGTGCGCTCCACCATCGCCTCCCAGACTTTCGCGGGCGCGGCTTCGATCAGGCGAGTAACGACGAGTTCGTGCATTATGGTTCCTTGATTAGTCGCGGTTCGGCGCGCCGAGCGGGAAGAAATGGCGGTAAGGCCGCGCATCGTCAACACAGCGCGCAACCGCTGGCAGCGCGAGCAGGTGCGCGCGCCAGGCCTTGAGGCGGTGGAGGTCTTCAGGAATCGGATAGACCCAGTCGGCGTAAAACAGGCTCGGCGCAGCGGCGCATTCGATCAGGGTTATGGCACCGCGCTGGCGATAGGTTGCGAGCCAGCCCTCGATCCAGCGGTACGACCGGTCGAGCCGGGCCTCGACATCGGCGCGGGTTTCGGCGCTCAGCGCGCCCAGCCGGATCGCTTCGCCGACGCTTTCCTGCATGATCCCCATGACATAGTTGTCGAACACCCGGTCGATCATCCGCATCCGTGCCGCGTCGGCGGGGTCGGAGGGCAACAGCGGAACCGGGCCGAGGTGGTGCAGGTTCAGGTGCTCGATGATCGCCGTCGCCTCGAACACGACGGTTTCGCCATCGACCAGAACCGGAAACTTGCCCTGCGGGCTGGCCGCCGAAACGAAGCCATCGTCGGCGGCATTGCCGCTTCCCAGCGCGCGGAATTCGTGCGGCGTGCCGTTGACGTACAGCGCAATCAGCGCCTTCCAAGTGTAGCTCGAAAACGGGTGACCGTAGAGCTTAAGCACCTGATCAGCCTGCCCGCGCGGCTTCGATGGCGGCAATATCGATCTTCTTCATTGTCATCATCGCTTCGAATCCCCGCTTGCGCGCGGCTGGATCGGGATCGGCCATCCACCGGCTCAGCGCGCGCGGGACGATCTGCCATGAAATGCCCCATTTGTCCTTGCACCAGCTGCACATGCTTTCCGCGCCGCCATTGCCCACTATCGCGTCCCACAACCGGTCTGTCTCGGCCTGGTCGTCGGTATGGATCTGGATCGAAAAGGCTTCACTGTGCTGATACATGGGCCCGCCATTCAGCAGGATCGCAGGCATGCCCAGCAGCGTCATTTCCACGACCAGCACCGCGCCTTCAGGGGTTGAGGGATTGTCCGACGGCGCGCGCTGGATTGTTCCGATCGCGGTATCTGGAAACGTTGCAGCATAGAACGCGGCGGCTGCCTCGGCGGTATGGTCATACCACAGGCACAGCGTGGCCTTGCTCATTGCTTCGCCCCCTCAATCAACTGGTGATCGATTGCCTTTGCCGCCTTGTAGGCTGCCCGGGCCTGCAGCTTTTCGGCATAGGCGACGAATGCCTCATTCGGCGGGATCGAGCCAAAGGTCAGACCCCAATCAACCTGGCTTCCGACATAGACATCGGCCATCGTGAAGCGGTTGCCGCAGACGTAAGCATTGCCCGCAAAATGCCCCTCAAGCGCGGCGATTGTCCGTTCATAGCTGCCCCATCCGGCCATCATCTCACGGTCTTTGGGAACTTCCCAGCCCATCGAGCGCGCAGTGATCGCCGTTTCAACCGGCCCTGCCGCAAAGAACATCCAGCGGAAGTAGTCGGCGCTTTCGTCGGCCGAGGGACCAAGCCCGGCCTCGGGGTGTGCACCGGCCAGATAGGCACAGGTCGCTGCGCATTCGGTCACCACCTTGTCGCCGGTCTGACTGTGATGGATCACGGTCGGGACTTTGCCCAGCGGGTTGGCGGCGAGCAGCGCGGCAGGCTTCTCTGCCCACGGCACCAGCACCTGCTCATAGTCGGCCCCCGCTTCGTGCAGCGCCCATCGCGCGATCTGCCCGCGCGACATCGGGTTGGTGAAGAAGGTATATTCGGCCATGGCGGGGCTCCTGAAAATCGGAACATTAAAAGAACAAATTCTGAGCCGTCAAGCGGCTTGCCTATTTTTCGCCAGTCAGACTGAACATCGCGCCTTGCGGGTCGATCCCCTGGACGATCCAGCCGCCGCCGGGAACTTCCATCGGGCCGTTGATTACCTGGCCACCGCCCGCTTCGATTGCTGCCTTGGCCGCCGCGATTCTCGGTACATGGAAATAATGGTTCCACATCGCCACCGGCAGCTGCTCGGGCTTTTGCATGATCGCGCCAATCGGAATCGCGTCGTGTTCGATGAACTGATATTTACCCATCGGTCCCATGTCCATCGGCTCGGGCAGGGTCCAGCCAAAAAGGCCACTGTAAAAGGTGGTCGCATTGGCTGAATTGCCGGCCATAAGCTCGTTCCAGGCACAGCGCCCGTGCAGCGAAGGAGAGAACGCCGAACTTTCTCCGCCGCCTGGGGGCGGGGTGGGGGTCATCACATAAAACGGCGCGCCGCAGCAATCGGCGGCCATCGCGATCCGCCCCGCCATCGGCACATCGCGCGCCGGCATCAGCACGCTGCCGCGCGTTTCGGGCGGCGGCGGCGAGTCGTTGGCGAGCGCATGGAAAAGGTCGGACCAACGCTTGTATTCCTCGAAGTCCTCAGGCGTTCCCCATTGCATGAAGCAGGGAATTTCGTAGATGGCGACTTTCTCCTTTCGGTCGAACAGCGGCCTATAGGCCATCGAGACGTAGTATTCACCGTTGACCGTCAATTGACGGCGCATCGTCTCTTCGAACGCGTCGCGCATGCGGCGGCCTGAATCGAAATAATAGGTTCCACTC
>CALMBN010000328.1 GCA_937860195.1 uncultured Novosphingobium sp. | reverse complement strand
GGTCATGTAAGTTCGGCAATGATACGGTGAAGAAACTGAAACCGATTGCCCCGCCATGCATCGCCCGAGCACTTTGCTGATCCCTTCTGAGCGCACCAGCCTGATCTCAGAGCTGACCCGCTCGCACCCGGATTTGACTGTTCTGCCGCTGGATTTGCCCGATCAACTGGGCGAGCCAGAACTGCCGGCCTGGGCCTTTGTCGACTGGATCGGGACCCAAATGTCCGGGCTTGAGCTGTGCCGGCAATTGCGTGACAGCCGGGCTGGCCGCGATCTGCACATTACCATCGTGCTCGATAACGGTGACAGCGAAGAGCGCCGCCGCGCGCTGAAAGCTGGCGCGGATGACTATATCGCCGGACCGCTGGAACTGGATGCGCTGGTCCGCAGGCTCGATCAGTATCAGTGCGCCAACGGCAAAGGCGCCCCGCCTCGCGGCCGGCTGGCCAATGGCGAACTGTCGATCGATCTCGCCGCGCACCAGCTGCGCTATCGCGGCACGCCGATCCCGCTGCGACCCAATGAATTCCGCCTGCTGGCGCATTTCATGGAACATTCCAATCAGGTGTTCAGCCGGATCGCATTGATCGAGCGGCTGGGCAAGGACGAAGAGGCGATTGACGAGCGGACAGTCGATGTCTGGGTCGGCCGCCTGCGCCGCTCGCTCGCCGCTCATGGCGCCCCCGATCCACTCCGCACGGTCCGCGCGCTGGGCTATGTGATGGACAGCATCGAAAGCTGAGGAATTCGCGCCAGGCACGCCTTGCCCTCACCCGCATCCAACGGCATAGGCGCACGCACGAATCCCCCAATTCCGAAAGGCCGTCCGATGAAGGTCCGCGTGTTCGTTTCCCTCAAGAATGGCGTGCTCGATCCGCAGGGCCGCGCGATCCATCATGCGATCGAGGGTCTGGGGATCCACGGCGTGCAGGATGTCCGGGCCGGCAAGATGATCGAGCTTGAGGTTGATGACAGCGTCTCAGACGATCAGCTCGATACGATGTGCAAGCAGCTGCTGGCCAATATGGTGATCGAAAACTACCGGATTGAGAGGCTTGCAGCATGACCTTTCGCAGCGCCGTCATCACCTTTCCGGGGTCCAATTGTGATCGCGACATGGCCGACGCGCTGGACAAGGTTTCCGGCACCGCTCCGCTGCGGGTGTGGCACGGCGATGCCGACTTACCGGACGGGCTGGACTTCATCGCCCTGCCCGGCGGCTTTTCCTATGGTGATTACCTGCGCTCTGGCGCGATGGCGGCGCGCAGCCCGATCATGCAGGCCGTGGTTGCGGCAGCGGGGCGCGGCGTTCCGGTGCTGGGGGTCTGCAATGGCTTTCAGGTGCTGACCGAAAGCGGGCTGCTGCCCGGCGCGCTGCTCCGCAATGCGGGCATGAATTTCGTCTGCCGCGAAGTGGCGCTGACGGTGGAAAATTCGCAGTCGCTGTTCACCGCGGGCTATTCGACCGGGCAGCGGATCGCGATCCCGGTTGCGCACCATGACGGCAACTACTTTGCCGACGATGCAACACTGGACCGGCTCGAAGGCGAAGGCCGGGTGGCGTTCCGCTATGCCGAGCCTGTCAATGGTTCAGCCCGCCAAATAGCGGGGGTGCTCAACGCTGCCGGAAACGTATTGGGCATGATGCCCCATCCAGAGCGGATGATTGAAACCGAGCAAGGCGGAACCGATGGGCGGGTCTTGTTCGAAAGCGCGGTGAAAGCCC
>CALMBN010000327.1 GCA_937860195.1 uncultured Novosphingobium sp. | reverse complement strand
TTGAACTTCTCTGCTTCGGACTTGTGCGGCATTACAAGGGCGTCGACATTGCTTTGCGAGCACTTGCTGCCAGCGGGCTGTCAGATGTCCGATTGACCATCGCCGGCGAAGTTTGGGAAGGCGGCACACAGATTTCGCAGTTGATCAAGCAGCACAATTTGCACCACCGCGTTGAAGTGATCGACCGCTATGTTTCCGATAATGAAGCCGCCAGGCTGTTTGACCGCTGCGATGCCGTGCTCGCCCCCTACCGCACGGTAACCGGCTCTGGCGTTGCCGCTTTGGCGCGGCACTACAGGCGCCCGCTGATCGCTCCAGACTTGGAGGGCTTTCGGGAATGCATCAAGGATGGTCAAACTGGCTGGTTGTATCCAGCCGGGGATGAAGCCTCCCTTGCTCAACTCATTAAAACCAAAGTGACAAGAACAAGCGCTGCGGCAATGAGCAGCGACCTGGGGGCCGCATCAAACGAGGATGGCTGGGACGACTATGCCCGCGCTGTCCTTAGCCTCGCTTGGCCCATCCCGAACGCAGGCAGGAAGAACGCATGATCGGCAAATGGCTCACCCGCTTGCTGCGGCGTAATGTCGGATCAGTCTACCTGTACGGAATGCTGCGTAGCACTCTGCTATTCGCGCAGTGGGCAGCGCGGCGCCCTGATGAGCCCGACCTTCTGTTTCTGGCCCGGCTCCCCCAGCGTGACGACGAGCTAGTCCTCGATATCGGAGCAAACGGAGGGCAAAGTGCAGTGGCGCTTGGCTACATCCGACCTCGTGCCCGGATCATTTCGTTTGAACCGCTTGCCCCCCTTTGGTCAGAATTAGCGCGGGTCAAGTTACTGCTTGGCCGACGCTTTCAATTTCGCAGATACGGTCTCGGTAACGAGGCGGGTTCGTTTCAGCTGTTCGTGCCAATTTCGGGCGAGCTGGCAATGACCACCCGCGCATCCATTTCGCATGAAGCTGCGGCGGCCAACTGCCGTGAACTGGAAATTGCCGTTGGGCTCGCGACACGGATCGACACCGTTGAGATCGAGGTTCGCCGGGGCGATGAAGAACTATGTATACCCCTGGCAATCAAGATAGATGTTGAAGGTGCCGAATTTCAGGTTCTACAGGGTCTTCGCCAGACAATTGTTCAGCATCGACCCGCTGTGCTGCTAGAGAAGAGCGGTTCGTTCGATGATTGCGCGGGGTTCTTTCGCGAGCTTGGGTTTGACATTCTGACCGGCGAGCAGTCTGAGCACGGCTCTTTACTCTTGCCCGGACTCTCCAATCGAAACTGGATCGCGTGCCCACCCGAGCTGACCCGGAGCCTTCAGTCCGATTGACGTCGAATCTGCCCAGCGCATTAGGAAATATTGAAGGTTTCCCCTTTATTCACCATGTCGGTAAGCCGATGGGTATCCATCCCGGCGGCATAGTTTCGGCACAAGTCCGGGGGATTTTGGCACAATGAGCGCATTTGGCCGACGCAACGGTGCATCAGGTATGGCCCCTGGGGCAAGGCCGCAATTCGGCGTGGCACGCCCGATGAAGGGCGGATCTGAAGGTGCCAAGGCGCAAGGCGGCGACCAGTTCCCGCCGCTCCCCGGTGAGGACGCTGCGCCAATTCCTTCCATCGACAGTTCCGCCGCTCCCAAGGGCGACGCGATGAGCCGGTTGCAGGACCGCGTCAATGGGGTGGCCGAAGGCAATTACGAAGCGCAGGGCTTTGAAGCGTCGGTTCACAAGATCAAGGAACAGGTGCTTCCGCGGCTGCTCGAACGGGTCGATCCCGAAGCGGCCGCGACGCTGACCAAAGACGAACTCAGCGAAGAATTCCGCCCGATCATCCTCGAAGTGCTCGCCGAACTCAAACTCACGCTCAACCGCCGCGAGCAGTTCGCGCTTGAAAAGGTGCTGGTCGACGAATTGCTGGGCTTTGGTCCGCTCGAAGAATTGCTTGGCGACCCCGACATTACCGACATCATGGTCAACGGCCCGAACCAGACCTATATCGAAAAAAAGGGCAAGCTGATCATCGCGCCGATCCAGTTCCGCGATGAAGCCCATCT
>CALMBN010000326.1 GCA_937860195.1 uncultured Novosphingobium sp. | reverse complement strand
GCCGGGCGCCGATTGGGTCGATGTGCCGCGTCTGCCGCTGGGCGCATCGGCTGGGCCGGGAGCGCAAGCGCGGGACGAGCTGCCGGTTGGCGCGTTCCGCTTTTCGGCGCGTTGGCTGCGCGAGCAGGGGCTCGATCCGGCGCAGCTCTCAGCGATCCGGGTTGAGGGCGATTCAATGGAAGGAACCTTGCGCGATGGTGATGAAATCCTCGTCGACCGCGCTCCGCGGCCGCTGCGCGATGGCATCCACGTGGTCCGCAGTGGCGACGCACTGTTGGTCAAGCGGATCGATCTGGCCCGTCCTGGCGTGCTGGCGCTGGTCAGCGATAATCCGGCCTACCGGACAATCGAGCTTGCACCCGATGAAGTGCAGGTGATCGGCCGGGTGGTGTGGAAAAGCGGACGGCTTTGACGATGCGGATTGCTCTGTTTGAACCCGAAATTGCCGGAAATGTCGGCGCGGTGATGCGGTTGGGGGCTTGTCTTGGCGCGGCTGTGGACCTGATCGAGCCGATGGGATTCCAATGGGATGATCGCCGGGTGCGGCGCGCTGCGATGGATTATATCGATCACGTTGCGGTGAACCGGCATGCCAACTTCGAGGCTTTCCGGGAGACGGTTGGCTCAAGCCGACTGGTGCTGTTCACGACCAAGGCTTCGCAATCGGCCTATGAGTTCACCTTTCTGGCGGATGACGTGCTGTTGTTTGGCAAGGAAAGCGCTGGCGTTCCGCGTCAAGTGGCCGCAACTTGCGATACCCGTGTTCGCCTGCCGATCAGACCCGAAGTCCGCTCGATGAACCTTGCTGCCGCAGCCACTCTCGCGCTGGGCGAGGCGCTGCGGCAGACAGGCGGCCTTCCGGGCTGAGGGGCTGGAAATTTCCGGCCTTGCCCTTCGCGGCAACCCCCGCCACATCTGCGGGCATGACCGAAACAGTCGAACCCCCTCTCCGTGTCGGGATCATTCCCGTTACCCCGCTTCAGCAGAACTGCTCGCTGATCTGGTGCACCAGGACGATGAAAGCCGCGCTGGTCGATCCGGGCGGGGATCTCGACAAACTGAAAGCGGCGGTCGCCAAGGTCGGGGTGACGATCGAAAAGCTGCTGATCACTCACGGGCACCTTGACCATTGCGGGCAGGCCGGGATTCTGGCGAAGGAACTGGGCGTGCCGATCGAAGGTCCGCACCGCGATGATCTGTTCTGGATCGAGCAGCTCGCCGAGGACGGCGGCAAATACGGAATGCATGCCGAAACTTTCGAGCCAGACCGCTGGTTGGTAGATGGCGATACCGTTACCGTGGGCGAACAGACGCTCGAAGTGATCCATTGCCCCGGCCACACCCCCGGTCATGTGGTGTTCTTCACTCGCGAGGGACATCTCGCGATCGTTGGCGACGTGCTGTTTTCCGGTTCGATTGGCCGCACCGATTTTCCGCGCGGTAATCACCAGCAGCTGATCGATTCGATTACGCTCAAACTTTGGCCGCTGGGCAACGACGTGACCTTTATTCCCGGCCACGGCCCGACCAGCACTTTCGGCCGGGAACGGCAGGTCAACGGGTTCGTCAGCGACTATGCGCTGAGCTGAGCGGTCAACATCCTCCCCATCGACTTGTGACGGGGAGGATCTGCGTAAATTACATCACCTTCAGCACGATCAGCACTGCTACAATCGCGAGCCCAACCTGGGCCAGCATGGTGGTCATCGTGCCGATCATCCGGCCCTTCGCAAGGCCATCCGGGTCCATCCCCAAACCGTGAGCGACCCGCCCGAGCATGAAGACCCCTCCAACAATCGCCAGCCACTGTCCGCCTTTGCCGGCCAGCTCGATTCCGGCGATCAGGGCCAGAACCCAAGGTGTATTTTCCGCGAAGTTGAGCTGCGCGCGCATCCGGCGTTCCATCAGGTCGCTGCCACCGGTGCCGATGCTGATCCCTTCCTTGCCGCGAACCTGGCCGCAGCGCAGCGCCAGCCAGAAGTTGATCAATGCCGCCGCAGCGGCCATGCTGAGTGTCGTGGGTAGTAACATTTCCTTCTCCCCTATTGGCTCGGCCCGAAAGCAGGACCATCGCGCTTGCAACCCGCGCCGAATTCGCTATAGGCCCGCCTTCGCTTGCCGACGACCCTTGGGTTTGAGCGCGGCAACCCTAGAACTTTTATCAATTTGCAGGAACAGGTGCCGCAATGGCTGTCCCCAAAAGAAAAACATCGCCCAGCCGCCGGGGCATGCGCCGCAGCCACGATGCGCTGTCGGTAGAAGCATTCCACGAATGCCCCAATTGCGGCGAACTGAAACGCCCGCACAATCTGTGCCCGGCTTGCGGTCACTACAATGGGCGCGAAATCATCGCGGTCGGGCTCTAAGCCTCAAGATCCGGAGTAAGCGCACATGAGCCTGCCGCGTATCGCCGTTGATGCGATGGGCGGCGATGAAGGCGTGCGCGTGATGATCGAAGGCGCGGCGCTGGCCCGCCGCGAGCATGACCGGTTCAACTTTTTGCTGGTGGGAGACGAACAGCGCATCAAGGACGCGCTGGAGCATCATCCGAACCTGCGCGCAGCCTCCGAAATTCTCCATGCGCCCGAAGTCGTGTCTGGCGAGGAGCGGCCGACACAGGCGCTGCGCCGGGCCAAAACCACCTCGATGGGGATGGCGATCAACGCGGTGAAAACCGGCGATGCCGGAGCGGCAGTCAGTGCCGGAAACACCGGGGCGCTGATGGCGATGGCCAAGCTGGCGCTGCGGACGATGCCGGGGATTGACCGGCCTGCGTTATCGGCGCTTCTTCCCACGCTTGGCGAAAACGATCTGGTGATGCTTGATCTGGGGGCCAACACCGATTGCGATGCCCGCAATCTGGTTCAGTTCGCGATCATGGGCGCAGCTTATTCGCGAATCGTCACTGGCCGCGATGTGCCAAGGGTCCGGCTGCTCAACATTGGCACCGAGGAAATGAAGGGGACCGACGCGCTGCGCGACGCAGCGGCCCAGCTCAAAGCCGCCGCTGGTGGTCTGGCGATGTCATTCGACGGCTTTGTCGAGGCCGACAAAATGCTGCGCGGGGATGCCGATGTGGTGGTTTCCGACGGGTTTTCCGGCAATATCGCACTGAAGGCAGTTGAAGGCACCGCGCGGTTTGTCACCGACCTGTTGCGCCGCGCCTTTGCCAGCTCGATTCGCTCCAAGTTCGGCTTTCTCGTCTCGCGCCCGGCGACCGAACTGCTCAAGCATCACCTTGATCCCAACAATCACAATGGCGCGGTGTTTCTCGGCCTCAACGGCGTGGTCGTGAAAAGCCACGGCTCGGCCAATGCACTTGGCGTAGCCAACGCGGTTACAGTTGCGGCGCGACTGCTCGAGGAAAATCTGACCCAGCGGATCACCGCGGATCTGGCGCGACTGGGAACGGACAGCATCCGTTCGGTTCCCAGGGCCGCAGTATGACTCTGCGCTCGGTCCTCACCGGCACCGGTTCGGCGTTGCCCAAGCGGTTGGTGTCCAACCGCGAACTGGCCGAAACCGTCGACACCAGTGATGAATGGATCGTCGAACGGAGCGGTATCCGCCAGCGCCATGGCCGGCGTGCTCGCCGGCTGCGTGGCCTATGACACGCCCACCAGCGCCGGGGTCTACAACAGCGGCTCGGGGGCGTACTACACCACCGATGGCCGCCAATACCGCAGCGGCGGCACGGGCCCTTACTACACCAGCGACGGCCGCGCCTATTACACGCAGGGCGGAAACAACTACTACCGCCGCGATCGCGATGGCGATGGCATTCCGAACCGCCAGGACCGCGACCGCGACGGTGACGGCGTTCGCAACAGCCAGG
>CALMBN010000325.1 GCA_937860195.1 uncultured Novosphingobium sp. | reverse complement strand
ATGGAAGGTCCCGCGTTTTCGACCAAAGCTGAATCAAACGTCTATCGCCAATGGGGAATGGATATTATCGGAATGACGAATTTGCAGGAAGCAAAACTCGCCCGTGAAGCCGAAATTGCTTATGCGACGATGGCACTTGTAACCGATTACGATTGCTGGCACCCAAAAGAAGCCCATGTTACCGCCGATATGGCGATTAAAAATCTGATGAAAAATGCGGAACATGCCCAGCACGTCCTGGTCAGTGCGATCAATTTAATTGCACAAATTCGCCCCGACTCAATTGCTCACCATGCACTCGATAGCGGTTTGGTCACGCCGATTGCAGCGATGTCATCCGAAGTAAAGGAGCGATTGGGTGTATTGTTGCAGAAATAAACTGGTAATTAACCTGCATTGCCATGCCTAATAGCAAACCACTGCTTGACAATTTTTTGCGCCACCTGCATCTGGACTCGGAAGTCTATTACGTCGGCCAGTTGTGTGATGCTTGGCACATGTCCACGCCGGGTGGCTCTGATGCCACCCACTTTCATCTGGTGTGCCACGGCGAGGCATGGATACACATGCAGGATGGTTCTTCTGAGCCATCCCGGATGCGCGCTGGTGATATTGCCTTCTTCCCGCACGATGCAGCTCATACTTTTAGCGGTGTGCGAGTGATGCCGGATCAGCCTTTCGATTACAGCAATCCGGCACCGCTAGACAAGAATTCACACGGCGCGGGACTGTTGTGCGGCCATCTGCGTTTGCCCGCGCACATTCGTCGCTTACTGCTCGCGTCATTCCCGGATTTCATGCTGATCCGCCCGGATACCAGTCCAGCCGGGCAGCAGATACGCACGCTGATTGAAACCATGACGGAGGAAGCAACGCTGAACGACCTCGGTGCGAATGCGATCCTTGATCGACTTTCGGACACACTGTTTCTCTACGTTATTCGCCACGCCCTGCATCAGGATCCAAAATTGTCCCCACTGCTGGCGGCTCTATCGGACGAGCATCTGCGTCCAGCCATATCGGCCTTTATCGAACGACCGGCAGAAACGTGGACAGTGGAACGCTTGGCCAGCCTTGCCTTTCAATCGCGCTCCGCTTTTTCGGATCGGTTCAGCCAACTGGTGAAGATGCCGCCGATGGAATTCGTGGCGACTTGGCGCATGCAACTGGCGACAGCCATGCTCGCCAGCGGCCACGCCAACATGCTGGATGTCGCAATGAAGTGCGGTTACGAGTCGGAAGCCGCGTTCACGCGCGCGTTCAAGCGCGAGCTGGGCACGCCGCCGGCGACATGGCGCAAGCGGCTCGGCGAACAACCGGCCGCCGGCTGAGTTCGTTCAACCGCGTACCCAACGCACTTTCGGGTCGTTGAAGTTCACCACGTCGCCCAGTTCGCCCAGTTCAACCCCGCAGGACTGCATCACCGCCATCGCATCGGGATCGTCAATCAGCGCCAGCAGCAAATGCTCCAGCGTCGCATACTCGTGGCTCCGCTCCGACGCATTCGCCAGTGCAGAATGGAGCGTCTTTTCGAGGCTTTGGGCGAAACTTGGCATCTAATGGTCTCTCTTTGCCGAGGAATATGTGGCCCTGGACGGTGAATTTGGCCTTGCGGAAGAATATGAACGGACTTGGTTAACCAAACCTATATGGGATGCCGCAGCGACAGCGAAAGGGGCGGCAATCAACATCAGCTGGATCGCGGCTTGAACAGGGCGTCGGCGGCGCTGCGATGGGCGGCGACTTTGGCGCGGTGGGTTTTCACCCGGTCAATTTCCACCTCAAGCAGTTCGATCCGCTCGCCCAGTTCATCGTGCGAATAGGGATCGAGCAACTCTTTCGCCAGCGCGCTCGCCGCATCACCTTTGGGCCGGGGCAGGTCTTCATCCATTGCGGGGCAGAATCGGACGGCAAAGCCTTGCTGTCAACACGCCTTGAAGCTAGGGGGCGGGGCGTGGCCTTGGGGCAACAGGGGACCGGCAAATGGCTGAATTGTTACCCGAAACGATGCAAGCGGCAGGCTTTGACGCGCCCGGCGGGCCGGACGTGCTGCGACTGGAGACTTTGCCGCTGCCAAGTCTGGCACCGGGCGAAGTTCTGATCAAGGTCGCCTTTGCCGGGGTCAACCGCCCTGATGTGATCCAGCGGATGGGCTTTTACCCGCCGCCGCCGGGAGCTTCACCGCTGCTCGGGCTTGAGGTTTCGGGCACAGTGGTGGCGCTGGGTGAACGCGTGGAGCCGGAAATGCTCGGGCGGCAAGTCTGCGCCCTGACTCCGGGCGGCGGCTACGCCGAATACTGCCGGGTTCCCGCCGCGCACTGTCTGCCCGTACCTGCCGGATTGCCGCTCGATCAGGCCGCCGCGCTGCCGGAAACGCTGTTCACAGTCTGGCACAACGTGTTCGAGCGCGGTTATGCCCGCGATGGCGAGACGATTCTGGTCCATGGCGGCACCAGCGGGATCGGCTCAATGGCGATCATGCTGGGCAAGGCCTTCGGGCTGACCGTGATCGTCACTTGCGGCGGCGCCGACAAGTGCACGGCTGCGTTGGCAATCGGCGCGGATCACGCGATTGATTATAAAGCGGCGGATTTCGTTGAGGAAGTGGCCCGGATCACTGGCGGCAGGGGCGTGGAGATCGTGCTCGATATGGTCGCAGGGGACTATGTCGCGCGCAACCTGAAGTGCCTGGCCGAAGACGGGCGCCACGTGACCATCGCGGTTCAGGGCGGGCTTCAGGCGACAATCAACATGGCTCAGGTAATGAGCCGCCGGTTGCATCTGACCGGATCGACGCTGCGACCGCGCTCAGCCGAGTTCAAGGCGCTACTGACACAGGAAATCACCGAGCTTGCCTGGCCGATGGTTGAGGCCGGCAAGCTTCGCCCGGTGATGGATCAGGTTTTCCCGCTGGCGCAGGCCGCTGCGGCCCACGCCCGGATGGAAGCGGGCGAGCATATCGGCAAGATCGTGCTGAGAGTCGCCTGAAAGCGATCGTTCCGGCTGGAACAGGCTGCCTCGCCCTCCCAATTGGCGCTGTCCGGACTATTCGTCCGAGCCGCCGGAATTATCACCAGCCGCTGAATCGCCACGCGCCTCCTCCATCGGCTCGGCGGCGTCGCGTTGGGCGTCCTGCTGCTTGTATTCGTCCTGTCGGGCCGCCGCCCCAGGATCTTCGCCGCCAGCAATGTCACCATAGGGATAGTTGGCATAGTCGCTGTCGCCGCCGCCGAGCCAACCGAGGCCAGAGGCGTACCACTCGGGATATCGGGTCATGTCCTGCGCCAGACGCAGCTTTTTGGTATCGGTGATGATCGCCAGCACGGTCAGCACCCGGCCAAAATCGCGCCTTTCGGTCTCGATCGATTCGCCTTTTTCAAGCTTCTTCCTGGCCGAACCGAGCAGATCGCGGATCATTTTCTCGACCTTGCTCTCGCTGATCACCATTGCCCTGCCGCCGAATTCGACCGCGGTACTGGGCACGTCGATCGCGGCGCGAACTACGGTTACCTGCCCGCCCTCTGCACTCTCGAATGTCAGTTTGATCGTTGCCGGGAACTTGCCATCGCCGGGGATCGTATAAAGCACCTCGTTTTTCGCGGGCTCGGTCCGGACGATCCTGAGACCGGGCACCAACTGGGAAAACTCGTTGTCAATCGAAGCCTTGCCAACCGCCTCAACCACTTTGGCGGTCGGGCGATCGATCGTCACCACAAAGTCTTCGGTGCCGCGCCCGCAGGCGACCAGCAACAGGCTGGTTAGAGCTACAAACAGCATTCGGTGCAGCATCGTCGTCCCTTGAGCGGCAGTGATGAACCGGCACAGCATTAGGGGGAATTCACTAACGGGCAGTTTGCACGCTTGCCCCGCCCGCCGTTTGCCCCTAAATGACCTGCGAATGGCCGCTCCGCAAAGGGGCGGCCCTTATTTTTTGAGACGGAGAATCCCCGTGACCCAGCCGACCCCGCTGATGCCCCATGCCACTGCCTCGTGGCTGGTTGACAACACTGCGCTCAGCTTTGAACAGATCGCAGAATTCTGCGGGCTGCACATTCTGGAAGTGAATGCGATGGCCGATGATCTGGCTTCGTCGAAGTATACCGGGCGTGATCCGGTCCGCTCGGGCGAGCTGACTCTGGCCGAGATCGAAAAGGGCCAGGCCGATACCAATTATTCGCTGGTGATGCAGAAGGCTCCGGTCAATGTGAACCGCACCAAGGGTCCGCGCTATACTCCGGTGTCCAAACGGCAGGACAAGCCCGATGGGATCGCCTGGATCTTGCGCAGCCACCCGGAAATCTCCGACGCGCAGATCGGCAAGCTGATCGGCACGACCCGCAATACTATCTCCGCGATTCGTGACCGCAGCCATTGGAACATTGCCAATATCCAGCCAAAGGACCCGGTTACCCTGGGGCTGTGCAGCCAGCGCGAGCTCGATGCGATTGTTGCAAAGGCCGCCAAGAAGGCCGGACTGATCGACAAGGAAGGCGACGATGCGCGGCTGGGCGATGATCGCGCTTCGCTGATCGAAGAACTGCGGGCTGAGCGTGATGCCGCGACCAAGGTTGCCGCAGAAGTGGCCCAGGAAGCTGAAGCGGCGGCCTGGCTCGAAGCCAAGCGCGCGGCTGAAGCTGCCGAGGCGGCGGGCGAAGCGCAATAGGCGATGCGCGGCTTGCGCGGGGCGGTGCCAGCGCGCTAAGCCGCACCATGGCTGCCAAAAAACCCGCCGCAGAGCCTTGGCGTGCGCACTATGCGCATCCGGGGGAGTGGGAGCTGGACCTTCCGCTATTGAGCCTGCCGGACATGTTCGCCCGCGCGGTCAAGGACGGCAATGTCGCCGCGGTGCGGTTGTTCCTCGAAGC
>CALMBN010000324.1 GCA_937860195.1 uncultured Novosphingobium sp. | reverse complement strand
GGAGAGCATCGACCTTGCGCCCCAGCATCCGGCACGACTGAAAGTGCTGGTCGAAGCCTTCGACGAGGCGGCCTGGTCCAACATGGTCTATCCGCTCGACAGCCGCAGCCCGATCCAGAAGTTCAACGAGTTGCCGCCACACCAGCGGCCGCCGGCCTCGATCCGCCGTCGCTTCCAGCCGAACGCGCAAACCGTGCATCGCAGCGTGATCGTGCCGCTGCTGGCCGATCGCAACTACCGGATTGCCGTCAACTTCACGCAAAGCGGTGGCGACCAGGGCGTGGTAGACGCAGACCGAAGCGACTCGGATGCCCAGATGGTCGACGCCCAAGGCCTCGAGGAGATCCTGGCGGATCGGCTGCCGGGCTTTGGCACAGAGGCGGCGCACCCGCCCCGGCGTGTCGTCGCCCTGAAGGGTCGTCAAATCCATGCAGGTGACTGCCCGCAGATACCAGGCGGCCTGCCAGTCCTTCTTCACCGTCCGCCGCTTGGGCAGCGTCGCCGCCCGGCGTTCCACGGCGCTGGTGTTGACCCGCACCGGAAGCCCGGCCTGGAAGATCGGCGAGAGGTCGAGCGCGTCCGGACCGTTGAGGGCGAGCAAGCCTTCAAGCGTGGCCACGCCAGTTGGCGCGCTGTTGATGCCGGTAACCAGTTGGATCGTGGCGTCGGCGAACATCAGCCGCTCGATATTGGTGATGGTGTCGCGGCCATCATGAGCGATGCCGCCGCCGCGCTGGCGAAAAGACACGCGCGCACGCCGACCGTGGCGCGCACGCTGCTGCAGCCCGCGATTCCCGTACCCTTTGGCTGGAAGGCGGCGGTATGGCTGTCCATGCTTTCGCGCTCGCACCAAGGATTCCGCTTGGCAGCGGGCAACGCCCGGGTGCTGCAGTTCGGCGGCGCCGGCGGCACGCTCTCGGCGTACGCGGAGAAGGGCGATGCGATCGCCAAGGCGCTCGCCGCGCATTTCGACTTGCCGCATCTTGATACCGGCTTGCTTTATCGCGCCGTCGGGCGGCAGTGCGCGCTGAATGGCGGCAATTCCGACAATCCCGAAGATGCGCTGATCGCGTGTGACTTTCCCGACCGCCTGATGGCTGATCCCGAACTGCGCAGCGAAGCGACCGGCGGGCTGGCCAGCCGGGTCTCGGTCCATCCCGCCGTGCGTCAGGCCCTGTTCGAGCGGCAACGCGCCTTCGCCACCCAGTCCGGCGGTGCGGTGCTCGATGGGCGCGATATCGGCACGGTGATCGCACCTGAGGCCGAGGTGAAGCTGTTCGTCGTCGCCTCTGTGCCCGCCCGGGCCGAACGGCGCTTCAAGGAAATGCAGGCGACGGGCCGCAGCGTGAGCCTTGCCGAAATTGCCGCCGATCTGGAAGCCCGCGATGCCCGCGACCGCAGCCGCGCCGAAGCGCCGTTGGTGGCCGCCAGTGATGCGGTACTTCTCGACACAAGCGACCTAGGCCGCGATGCCGCCATCGCAGCTGCGATCCAGATCGCCGCACAAGTGCGGCAAGCAGGTTGAAGCCCCACCCCGGGCAGGATAGGGCTTGGCCATGCGCATTCTTTTGACCGCCGCCGCCCTGACCATCACCGCTTGTGCCGCGATCCCGGCCAAGCCGACCATCGAACTGACCGAACAGGAAGCGCGTGGGTTCACTTATGCAAAAGCGCACTGCGCCGGGTGCCACGCAATCACCGCCAATGCCGCCTCACCGAACCCCGAAGCGCCGCGGTTCGATGCCGTGGTCAACACCAAAGGGGTGACTGCGCGGACGCTGGAGACATTCCTGCGCGATTCGCACAGTTTTCCAGGGCAAATGGCTTTCGCCATCGATCCTGCCCAAGTGGATGATCTCAGCGCCTATATGCTGACGCTGAAGCGAGCTGATTACCGCCCGCCGATCTGACCGTTCCCAAACCGCCCGATACTGTCCCGGCTTGACTTATATACCACGTTATATATCTTGTTATGCAATGTGCTGTTGGAGGCTGGCATGCAGGATATCGTTGCAGAAATGGGTCCATCGTTTCTGGGCACGCGGCTGAAACGGCTGGGTGAGCGGATGCAGGCCAGCGCCAACGTGATCATCGCCGAGGCTGGCCTGCCGCTACAGCCTGGACATATGGGAGTTATCGCGGCGCTGCGCACCGGGCCGTTGGCAATTGGCCGGATTGCAGAACTGTGCGGCACCAGCCAGCCCGGCGTAACCCGCGCGGTCGGTCAATTGCAGGATCTGAGGATGGTTGAGCAGGCTCCTTCCTCCGATCAGCGCAGCCGGGTTATGCAGCTCACCGCCGAAGGACGGCGGGCGGCGAGCCTGATTGCGGCAGAGATCTGGCCACGGGTGGGTCAGGCCGCTGAAGAGGTCATGCACACGGCGGGCGGCGATTTTTTGCGGCAACTGGCGGTGATTGAAGCTGCTTTGGCCGAAGCTTCAATTGCCCAGCGCGCGACTGGGCTGGCACCGGCATCGCTGCGCCTGCGCGAATACGAACCCACGCTGGCGCATCATTTCCACGATATCAACGCCGAATGGATCACCACTATGTTCCAGCTTGAGGCGACCGATCGCGATGTGCTGGAAAACCCCGATGCCAAAATCATCGCGCCGGGCGGCACGATCCTGTTTGTCGAGGCACCCGGCTTCGGGATTGTCGGCACCTGCGCGCTGCAAAAGACCGGCGACACTTCATTCGAACTGACCAAGATGGGCGTGCGCGAGGCGGCGCGAGGGCTGAAGGCTGGTGAGTTCCTGCTGGCAGCGGTGATTGACCGGGCCAGGTCACTGGGAGCCGATCCACTCTATCTGCTGACCAACAGCATCTGCGCACCGGCAATCCACCTCTATGCAAAGCTGGGCTTTTGCCACGATAAAGCAATCATGGCGCAATACGGCGCACGCTATCAACGCTGTGATGTCGCGATGCGGTATGCCGCGGGCTAACAGGCCAATTCCCTTGCTTTTCCAGCCTTGTCCGCATAAGGGCCGCCGGTCCCCGTAAGGGGGCGCCGCAGACAGCAATCGGCTCCTGCGGCAGTTCGGCCCCTTTTGGCCCAGCCTGGCAATTCCGCCGGGGTGGAGAAAGACCGGCGGAAACAACCGCCTGGCCGGTAATTTGTAGACTTGAGGATACCTCACCTTATGGCATCATCTGCCAACCCCACCCGCGATGATTTCGCGGCTCTCCTTGAAGAATCACTCGGCGGCGCAGCCGATGGCGGCTTTGAAGGCCGCGTGGTCAAGGGCACCGTTACTGCTATCGAAGGCGACAAGGCCGTTATCGACGTTGGCTTGAAGAGCGAAGGCCGTGTGGCCCTGCGCGAATTCGCCATGCCCGGCCAGCCCCACGGGCTTTCGGTTGGCGACGAAGTCGAAGTCTATGTTGACCGGGTTGAAAATTCCGAAGGCGAAGCGATGCTCAGCCGCGATCGCGCTCGCCGCGAAGCCAGCTGGGACAAGCTTGAAGCCGAATTCGGCGAAGGCAAGCGGGTTGACGGGATCATCTTCGGCCGGGTCAAGGGCGGCTTCACTGTCGATCTGGATGGCGCTGTAGCCTTCCTGCCGGGCAGCCAGGTCGATATCCGCCCGATCCGCGACATCGGCCCGCTGATGCATCAGACACAGCCCTTCCAAATCCTGAAGATGGACCGCCGGCGCGGCAACATCGTCGTCTCGCGCCGCTCGGTGCTCGAGGAGACGCGGGCTGAGCAGCGCTCGGAGATCGTCGCCAAGCTCGAGGAAAGCCAGATCATCGACGGCGTCGTCAAGAACATCACCGACTACGGCGCGTTCGTCG
>CALMBN010000323.1 GCA_937860195.1 uncultured Novosphingobium sp. | reverse complement strand
GTTGTCGAAACAGGCGGTGTCGGACTGGCCCTCGTAGGAGATCGGCCAGAGCCGGGAGATGTCCTTGCCGAACAGCGGGGAGGAAACGGAAGCCTGCCGGGCGGCCATCCAGTTGACGTTGCCTCTGAGTGTGTTGATCTCGCCGTTGTGGGCCACCATGCGGTAGGGATGGGCGAGCTTCCAGCTGGGGAAGGTGTTGGTGCTGAAGCGCTGATGGACCAGACCAAGCGCCGAGACGCAATCAGGATCGCCGAGGTCGTCATAGAAGCTGCCGACCTGGGTCGCCAGCAACAGACCCTTGTAAACAACAGTCCGGCTCGAAAAGCTTGGCATGTACAGTTCGGTCAGCCCGGAAAGACTGTGCTTTTCGGCGAGCGCCGCCAAGGGATTCTGGGTCTGCTTGCGGATCGTCAGCAGCTTGCGCTCGAACGCGTCCTGATCGGCGCAATTCTCGCCCCGGGCGATGAAGCACTGGCGGATCACCGGCATCTCGGCCTTGACTGTTTTGCCCAGCCCGATGGTGCTGACCGGCACTTCACGCCAGCCGATCAGCCGCTGGCCTTCCTTGGCGATGAATTTCTCGAACGTGCCGATGATGAAATCGCGGGCAACCTCGTCCTGCGGCAGGAAGCACATCGCAACGGCATAGTCGCCCGCCCGGGGAAGTTTCAGACCTTCGCGATCGGCCCACTTGCGATACAGCGCATCGGGCAGCTGGATCAGTATCCCCGCGCCGTCACCCAGCAAAGGGTCCGCGCCGACCGCGCCGCGATGATCGAGGTTTTTGAGGATTTCGAGTGCCTGAGCAATGATCGCATGGCTCTTCGCGCCCTTGATATGGGCGACAAAGCCCACGCCGCAAGCGTCATGCTCATTGCGCGGATCGTAGAGGCCCTGGGGCGCGGGGAAACCCATCGAATTCATTCCTGTGACCATGCCACAACCCGGCGATTCGCGCAGCCACGCGAACAAACCGCCGAATTCCAGCAATTAAGCGCAAGATTCCCCGCCGCAGCAGGCAGCGAAAATTGCGCAGAGCTTTCCCATGGCGACAGGAAGCTGTTTTTGCAACTGCGAAAAGGGCGATATCGGGTGCGGCATCGACACTTGTCGATGCCGACTTTGCAATGAAGGCGGCGCTTACCCCGCGCCGCTCAACCGACGGAGGTTGGTGAGAGCCGTCTGAAGCGCGTGTTCGGCTCCGGTTTGGCCAGTCTCCAGGTCACTCCGGCCGGCTTCAATCGGTGCGCCCTGTTCGGTCGCGCGCAATGAATCAGAGCAGTGGAATTCCGAAGCGTCAGCGGTGATTTCAGGCTGGCGGATCATCTGGCCGGGGAAAATCACGACTGGCTCGGTCGTTCCGGCTTCTACGTCAGGCTTGCCTATCCGTGCGAACGAAGGGGTCGAAACTGCGCTCTTTGCAATCCCCAGCAACGAGGCATAGTCTGTTTCAGCCATTTCGGGTTCGGCTTCAGGTTCGGCGTCTTCGGGCTCTGCATTCGAAAGGGTCTGGATCGGCTCGACATCTGGTCCAAAAGCTTCCGTGCCAAACGGCACCGGCGTCGGGATATGACGCGGCGGGATCAGAGTCGCCAAGTCACCATCGTTCTCTTCAAAGCCATCGAGGTCGAGCGGGCGCATCGCCATCGGAACGACTGAATCAGCCGGAAGTGACTGGGCCTCGGGTGCGGTTGGGCTTGCCGTCTCATCCAGCGCGGTTACGGCAACCTCGGCTGTTTCGCAGCGGGCCGCGCGGCGGCTGGCCAGAGTTTTGATCAGGCGGTCAGCCAAGGCAGTCAGACCGACATCGGTATCGACCGGCGGGGATGCTGGAGCATCAATTGCGGGTGCAGGCGGCGCAGTCG
>CALMBN010000322.1 GCA_937860195.1 uncultured Novosphingobium sp. | reverse complement strand
TGAAACCGGGCGACCATGTGATCCCGCTCTACACCCCCGAATGCCGCCAGTGTAAGTCGTGCCTCAGCGGCAAGACCAACCTGTGCACCGCGATCCGCAGCACTCAGGGCAAGGGCCTGATGCCCGACGGAACCAGCCGGTTCAGCTACAAGGGCGAGACGATCTACCACTACATGGGTTGCTCGACCTTTTCCAACTTCACCGTTTTGCCCGAGATCGCGGTCGCAAAAATCCGCAAGGACGCACCGTTCCAGACCAGCTGCTACATTGGCTGCGGGGTGACCACCGGGGTCGGCGCGGTGACCAAGACCGCCAAGGTCCAGCCAGGCGACAATGTTGTGGTGTTCGGGCTCGGCGGGATCGGCCTCAACGTAATCCAGGGGGCAAAGCTGGCGGGCGCAGGTAGGATCGTCGGTGTCGATATCAACCCGGCGCGCGAGGACTGGGGCCGGCGGTTCGGGATGACAGACTTTCTCAATTCAAAGGGTCTGAGCCGCGAGGAAGTGGTCGCCGCAGTGGTCGCGCTGACCGATGGCGGGGCCGACTATACCTTCGATGCCACCGGCAACACCGAAGTCATGCGCACCGCGCTGGAAGCCTGCCATCGCGGCTGGGGCACGAGCATCATCATCGGCGTGGCCGAGGCCGGCAAGGAAATCAGCACCCGTCCGTTCCAGCTGGTCACCGGTCGCAACTGGCGCGGGACCGCATTCGGCGGGGCCAAGGGCCGCACCGACGTGCCCGAAATCGTCGACATGTATATGGAGGGGAAGATCCAGATCGACCCGATGATCACGCACGTCATGGGCCTTGAAGAGATCAACAAGGCTTTCGATCTGATGCATGCGGGTGAGAGTATCCGCAGCGTCGTTGTATTCTGAAGAGGAGAGAGCGCATGTTTACCCACGTTATGGTCGGCACCAACGATATCGCCAAAGCCAAGGCCTTTTACGACGCAACAATCCAGGCCATCGGCGGCACTGCCGGGGCCGAATTCAATGGCCGCGCATTTTACAGCCACAACGGCGGCAATTTCGGGGTTGGCGCGCCGGCCAATGGCGAAGCAGCTTCATCAGCCAACGGCGGGACAATCGGCTTTGGCGCGCAGAATGCAGAGCAGGTCGATGCCTGGCATGCTGCGGGATTGGCCAACGGCGGCAGCGATGAAGGTCAGCCGGGTCCGCGCCCGGGTGCGCCAGGCAACGCTTATGGCGCCTATCTGCGCGATCCCGATGGCAACAAGGTGTGTTCGTTCTGCCAGCTTGGCTGAGCCGGGCCCCACAAGCTGATTTACAAACGCTGCGCCCGGGTTAAATTCCCGGGCGTAGCTTTTATTAGGACAGGGGACTTTACCATGCGCCGCACAGTTCGCACCATGGCCGCGATTTTGGCCGTTACCGCGCCGGCTTTCACCGCCCCGGCCTTGGCCGAGACCATGCCCAAATTCTATGTCTATGGTGAAGACGATGGCACGACCTCGCTGACAAAGTGCAAGGTCAGCCATGCCTCGGCCATCACGGCGGTGCAAAGCGAGCTGAAAGCCAAAGGGATCGCCATCCAATACGATTCCAAGGATCCACAAGCCGTGATGGATACCTATCTCAACCTGACCGCGATGGAAATTCCAGGCGGCAAGGGCGATTGCACCTATCACTTTGACCTGTCGCTCGAATCGTTTGGCGATACCGCCAATCCCTTCACCGGTGCGAATGAGTTCACCAAGCTGACCTATTGCAGCAAGGGCTCGCTGATGGTCTGGGACACCAAGACCGCCCAAGCCACGATCAACGAAACGCTGCGCGAATATGTCGGCGTTTGCCTGACCCGGTATCAGCGGCGGAACGACAAGAAATAGCGCTTGGTCGATGTCAAAGCCCTTCCCCTTCGGGGAGGGGCTATATCCCTAGTCAAACCCGACAAACCGCGCGGCTTCAACGACACTCTTGCGTTCAGAGACCACCGCGTTGGCAGGAAAGCTTTCATCTGGCCAGCCCAGTGCAACAGCTTTCATGATCACCTGATCGTCAGGTATTCCCGCGTGCTCGCGCACGACCGGGCTCTGCATGATCCCCTGGCTGTTGATCACGCAGCCCAGCCCGCGTGACCAGGCGGCATTGACCAGCGCGGTTGTTACTGCGCCGCAATCAAAGGCGGTATCGTCACTATCGGCGAGTTCCCGATCATAGGCGATGATCACGCAGACCGGCGCATCGAACTGCCGGAACCCTCGCAGCACCCAGTCGAGCCGGGCATCCTTGTCATCGCGGGCAATCTCCATCGCCGTGAACAACTGCTTGGCGACCCCGATCTGCCGTTCGCGGTGCACCCCTTCAAAAGCATGCCCGGTGCGAAACTCACGGCTGTGCGGAATGCCGGCCAGATTGCGTTCGGTGTTGCCGGCCCGGATCAGATCAAGCGGCGCACCGGTCAGCACATGAAAATACCACGGCTGGGTGTTCATCGAACTCGGTGCGCGCATCGCGACGGCCAGCACTTCCTCGATCAGTTCGCGCGGGACCGGATCGGGCTTGTAGCCGCGGATTGAGCGCCGTCCGACGACGACGGCATCATAGGCGCTTGGATCGATATTCTCACCCCGGCTCATGGATCAACAAACTCCCCTTTGCGCTTCTGCATCTGGCTCATCACGGCTTCGATCTGGTTCCTGGTGCCCATCAAGGCCTGCTGCTCAACGCTTTCGGCCATCAGGATTTCGTCGGCTCCGATTTCAAGGTAGCGATTGAACAGCCGCTTGGCCGCCCGCTGGGCATGGGGGTTATGATCGGCGATGTTCGCAGCGATTGCCAGCGCGCGGGCAACCGGGCTGGGATCGACATAGGTCGCAAAGCCAAGGGCCCCGGCCTCGGTCCCGCTGAACTCACGGTTGGTATAGGTCAGTTCGCGCAGAACATCGTCTCGAACCAGCCCTTTCCATAGCGCATAGCCGCCCATGTCTGGCACCAGACCCCATTTCAGTTCCATCACAGCCAACCGCGCAGCCGGATCAACCACCCGAATATCAGCCCCGCTGGCGATTTGCAGGCCGCCACCAAAGCAGACCCCGTGGACCGCCGCGATCACCGGGACCGGCAGTTTGCGCCATTGGATCGCAACCTGCTGGGCCTGGTTGGCGCTGCCATGGGTCCGGTCGGTCAAGGGCGTGCGATCGTGGCGATTGGTGTTAGCCATGCTGGTCAAATCGAGCCCGGCGCAGAAGCTGCGGCCTTCGCCCGAAAGCACCACCGCGCGCAATCCTTTGAGATCGTGCAGCACGTGTCCGGCATCGAGCAAGGCCGCAAACATATCCGGATCAAGCGCATTCATCTTGTCGGCCCGGATCAGGCGGACATGGGCAACGCCATCGCCGTCGACGGAGATATCCACTCGTCCCGCAGGCTTCACGTCCAGACTCATCATCTCTCCCCGATCGTCAATGCGCGGTCAGATCGGCTTCCTTGCCCAAACGCAGGTATCCGTCCAGCGCCAAATTACGGGTGCGGACCGGATCGACGGACTGGCTGAGCGGCAGCAGCCGGTATGCTCCATCGGGTACAGTTTCGACCATTCCGTCGATCCCGGCCAGTCGCAGCTTGGCCCGCAGGCGGCTCACATGAACCGCAAGGCTGTTGGTTTCGGGCCGAAACGCCAGCCGCCAGACATCGGTGAGCAACTCGCGCGGAGAGACAGACTCGCCCGGCGTATCGGCCAGCCGCCACAGCAGTGCAAATTCACGCGGATGCAGGCCAAGCGCGCGCCCTGCGACGAATCCATCCCGTGCCAGCAAGTCAATCTGCAAGGCCCCATGGCGGCGAAAGCGCGGCAGCGACTGGGCAAAATGAGTCAGTCGCAAAACCCGGTATTCAAGCTCCTCCAGCGATGCCCCAAAATCGAGCGCATCACCAAACCCGAGCCGGAGCATCCGCGCCCGCTCTCCCGAGTCCGAAACTTCCAGCATCATCATCCACTTGCGCTCTGGCGTGGGCGCGCCGGCCAGCCGCAACCACTGCGCCAGGGGCAGTTCACGCGGCCGGCCAAGCAAGGCATGTGCATCCACGCTGCCGGAAGCACGTTCTGCCCCCAGCAACTGCCAACCCAATCGGCGCAGGTCATAGGCGGCGGGCACTGGACCCGCCGAAAACCAGTGAAACTGCCGCAATTTGCCCTCGCAAACCCGAGTGACGAACCCGCGCCATGGCTGCACAGATTCAGCGCGCGGCGCAAGCGGGGAAACCCGTGGTTGCCGCCAGGGCTCGACCAAAGCCAATTCAGGCGGCGGAGGTGTTGACCCCCATGCTTTGCAAATACCGACGGATATTGCGCGCTGCCTGGCGCAGGCGCTGCTCGTTTTCGACCATTGCGATCCGGACGTAGCCTTCGCCTTCCTCGCCGTAGCCAACCCCAGGGGCCACCGCGACTTCGGCATGGGTCAGGAGCTGCTTGGAAAACTCAAGGCTGCCCATCTCTTTCAGCGCGGGCGGCAATGGAGCCCAGGCGAACATCGAGGCCTTGGGCGAGGGAATATCCCATCCGGCCCGGCCAAAGCTTTCAACCAGCACGTCGCGGCGCTTTTGGTAGAGCACGCGGTTCGCCTCGACGATATCCTGCGGACCGTTGAGCGCTGCACAGGCGGCCGCCTGGATCGGGGTGAAGGCACCGTAGTCGAGGTAGCTTTTGACCCGTTTGAGTGCGGCGATCAGCCGTTGGTTGCCGACCGCGAACCCAACCCGCCACCCGGCCATCGAAAAGGTCTTGGACATCGAGGTGAATTCCACCGCAACGTCCTTCGCGCCCGGTACCTGCAGGATCGAAACCGTCGGATTGCCATCGTAGTAGAGCTCGGAATAGGCGAGGTCCGAGATGATCCAGACCTTGTTCTCCTTCGCCCAGGCGACCAGCCGCTCGTAAAATGCCAGATCGACCGTCTCGGCAGTCGGGTTGCTGGGATAGTTGACGATCAGGATCGAAGGCCTTGGCACGGTGAAAGCCATGGCTCGTTCAAGCGCGGCAAAATAGGCTTCGTCAGGCGTGGTCGGAACCGAACGGATCGTCGCCCCGGCGATGATGAAGCCAAAGGTATGGATCGGATAGCTGGGATTGGGAGCGAGCACCACATCGCCCGGCGCGGTCATCGCGGTGGCAAGACTGGCGAGGCCCTCCTTGCTGCCCATGGTCATCACCACTTCGGTTTCCGGATCAACCTCAACCCCAAACCGGCGGGCATAGTAATTTGCCTGAGCCTTGCGCACGCCGGGGATGCCCGAGCTGGCCGAATAGCCATGTGCATCAGGCTTCATCGCCACTTCACACAATTTATCGATGACGTGCTGCGGCGGCGGCAGATCGGGGTTGCCCATGCCGAGATCGATAATGTCCCTGCCCGCGGCGCGCGCTTCGGCCCGCATGCCGTTGACTTCGGCGATGACATAGGGCGGCAGTCGCTTGATGCGGTAGAATTCTTCGGACATTTGACCTTTCCAGAGCGGGCCAGGGCGGCGCGCGCAGGCCTTATCTTAGATCAGGCACCGATGCGCCAGTGCGTTTGAGAAAAAATGCCGTTGCAATCAGCGGCAGCAACCAGGCCATCCACGCGTCGAGCGCGTAAAACGCCTCATAGTCGCGCGGATGGCCCCATAGCACAAACAGCGCGAGGTAAATCCGGAAGAACACCGCGCCAGTGGTGGTGGCTGCCAGCAGCAGCATACAGCCGCGATGCTGCGCCAGACGTTTGGCCCTGGCATGCCAGATACCCAGCCCCAGCAGAGCCAGCCACATTGCCCCTTGCGCAGCGAAACCCCAGGCCGAGATTCGCGTGACCGGCGCGACAAGTGCGACCGGAAAGGCGGTTAGCCCAGCAACCAGCACCACCGGCACAGTCAGCCTGGCCAGCATGCGGTGTCGGCGCGAAGACCGGCTCAGCACAATCATCAATGGCACCAGCAGCAGCGCCAATCCACCCGCGATCATGTGTGCCGGAAATATCCAAGGCAGCAGCTCGACTTTGACGTATAGCGCTTCGGGAAAATCCTCGACCTGCCACGGGGCGATCAGCGCTTTCCACGCGGTCAGGATCACGAACAGCGCGATGCCCGCCAGCAGCGCGCCGCCAAGAAGCCGCCGGATTGTCCCGGCCCGATTGATGGAGCGTGTTGCCATGACTGCCTTATTTCACCGTCTGAGTGTATTGTCGATTGGTCTGGCTGGCCTTGGCCTGGCATTGCCCAGCCAGGCCGCAGCGCCCGGCAGCCCGTTCTTCGGGCGCTGGAAGGTGGCGGGCGAAAAGCCGGTTTTTTCCAGCCGCGGGCGCGAATACAAGACGATCGACATTGCCCCATGCGGCAAGGATTTTTGCGGAGTCAGCGTGGCCGACAATGGGCGCTGCGGCCCAACCCTGTTCCGCTTCCTGATGAAGCGCGCGAACGGCGAAACCGAATTGCGCGGCCACGGCAAATGGGGCGGAGCGCGCAAGAACGTGCTGATCTGGCTGTTCGACTCTGATGATGCCCACAAGGGCATGCAGGTCTATCTCGGCGACGGTTATGACTTTGGCGAGCGCTCTGAAAATATGCCCAAGTTCGACGCGGCCTATCGCCATTCTGGAGTCGCGCGCTGCACCGCACGCTGATACAAGGCGGGCGATGACCCAGCCCAGCGATCCCGCCGCGTTCTTCACCCAGCTGTTCACAGCGCCGCAGCAGTTGTTCAGCCAGCTGGTGCCCAATGCTGGTGCGGTGCCCACGCCCGATCTGGCGCAGTGGGCCAAGGTTTCGCAACAACTTCAGGCGATGTGGTTTGAATTTCAAAAGGATCAAGCCCAGGGTGCGATGGCGAAACTGCCGTCGCTGATCGCCGATCCCGCCAGCTTTGGCGGGATTATGCAGGGCTGGTTCAAGGCCCTGCCGCTGACTAATCCTGAGACCCAGAAGCGGATGTGGGATGACAGCGTGGCCTTGTGGGAAGGCGTGCTCGGCCAATACGGGATCGGCCCCAAAGCCGGGGACAACCGCGAAAGTGGGCCCGAACTACCCCGCAAGGACCGCCGCTTTGCCGATCCCAAATGGCGCAGTCAGCCGTTCTATGCGCTGATCCACCAGACCTATCTGATGCTGGCCGAACAGGTGCTGGCGATGGCCGACGCAGTCGAGGCTGGCGATCCGGCCAAGCGCGAGCAGTTGCGGTTCGCCGCGCGGACGCTGGTCGAAGCGCTCAGCCCGGCCAATATGCCGATGCTCAACCCGCTGGTGATGGAAAAGGCATTGGCGACCGGCGGTGAGAGCCTGGTCAAAGGGTTTGAGCATCTGCTGGGCGATCTCAAACGCGGCCAGTTGACTCATGTCGATCCCGAAGCGTTCACGCTTGGGAAAAACATTGCGATAACACCCGGCAAGGTCGTCCACGAAACCCCGCTCTACCAGTTGCTGCAATACAGCCCTACCACCGAAAACGTGCTCGAAGTGCCGCTGGTGATCTTTCCGCCGTGGATCAACCGGTTCTACATCCTCGACCTGAGCCCGCAGAAAAGCTTCATCCGCTGGGCGGCCGAGCAGGGCGTGACAGTGTTCGTTGTCTCATGGAAATCGGCCGACGAAAGCATGAAGGACGTGCTCTGGGACGATTACATCCGGGCCCAGCTTGATGCGATCAACACGGTGCGTGAACGACTGGGGGTCAAGGCGGTCCACACAATCGGCTATTGCGTCGCCGGAACCACACTGGCCGCAACTCTCGCGATTCTGGCCCGGCGGGGCGAGGCCGACAAGGTCAAGAGCGCGACCTTCTTCACCGCTCAGGTCGATTTCGAACTGGCGGGCGAGCTCAAGGTATTCATCGACGATCAGCAGATGGCGGCGCTAAGCAAGCTCTCGAGCGAAACCGGTTATCTCGATGGCCGGGTCATGTCAGCCACTTTCAACATGCTGCGCGGCAACGACCTGATCTGGAACTATGTCGTCAACAATTACCTGCTGGGCGGGGACTATCCGGCCTTTGACCTGCTCCATTGGAACGGCGATGTCACCAACCTGCCTGCCAAGTGGCACCAGTCCTATTTGAAAGACCTCTACCGCGACAACAAACTGGTGGTGCCCGACGCGATGAGCGCTGATGGGACTCCGATCGATCTGACCCGGATCAAAACCCCCGCTTATATCCAGGCGGGCCGCGAAGATCACATTGCGCCCGCCGCCAGCGCCTGGCGGATGACGCATCATCTGCGCGGACCCAAGACTTTCGTGCTCGCCGGATCGGGCCACATCGCCGGCGTGGTCAACCCGCCCGCCGCAAAGAAGTATCAATTCTGGACCAATCCGGATGCAGTCGACAGCTTCGAGCAGTTTGTGGCCGGAGCGAGCGAGACCCCGGGCAGCTGGTGGCCGCACTGGATCGAATGGCTGCGCGCCCAGGACGGGGCCGAAGTGGCTGCAAAAGGCAAGCGGATCCCCGGTGGCAAGGGGGATGTGGTGATTGAGGATGCGCCTGGACGCTATGTCATGACGCGGTAAGATACTGTCATAATAGCATTTATGACATTTATGCTGCACTGCACAAAAATCCCTTGACTTCGCAAGCGCAATAACTATTTTGTGCAGTGCAGCATGAACTGTGCCGGCAATTGCGGTGCGGATGCTCTGCGAAGGATTTGACTCAATGGCGACTGCCCCTGAAGCCAAGATCGACACCGCCAAGGCCGACGCTGCCGCTGCGAAGGCCTATGCCGAAGCCGCCGCTGCCGCTCCGGTGAAGACTGAAACGAAGTCCGTGCCGGTTACTGCGCCTGTCGCTGCCACTATGGTTGCCACGACCGCCCCTGCTCCAAAAAAGGCAGCGGTGAAAAAGATTGCCAAGAAGGCCTCGGCCAAGCCCGTTGCCGTCAAGAAGCCCCTCAAGGCCGCCGAGCCCACCCCTGTTCTGAAGGAAACCATCATGACCAAGACCAAGATCGCCACCGAAGATTTCGCCGCCAAGATCCAGACTGTCGTTGCCGATGCGCAGGGCAAGGCCAAGCTGGCTTTCGAAAAGAGCCAGGCCTATGCCGCTGAAGCTGGTGAATTCACCAAGGGCAATGTCGAAGCCCTGGTGGCTTCGGGCAAGATCCTGGCCACTGGCGTCCAGGATTTCGGCAAGGACTATGTTGCCGAAGCCAAGTCCGCGCTTGAAGTCGTTCAGGCCGATATGAAGGACTTTGCCGCCGTCAAGAGCCCGACCGACTTCTTCAAGCTGCAGGGCGAAATCCTGCGTCGCAACTTCGATGCCGCTGTGGCATCGGGTTCGAAGACTTCGGAAAAGGTCGTAAAGATCGCTGGCGATGCTTTCGCTCCGATTCAGGACCGCGTCGCCAAGGCGATGGAAATGGTCAAGAAGGCCGCCTAAGCGCAGCCGTTCCTCGCGGGATTGGCAACTTCCCTCTCCTCGCCATTCCGCGAACCAAAAACAAGGGCCGGATAACGCATGCAGCGTTGTCCGGCCTTTAGTTTGTGTCTAGGTAGCTTGCCGTTTACCCAATCGATGCGATAATTCATCCCGATGCTTGATCACTCCACCCCTGACCTGATGCCATCCCGCGCCGCCGGCGATGCCGACCGCGACGACGATGACGGCGGCAAAAACCAGGTCGGCGTCGCCACCAAGACCCGCGCCAAGCCGAAAAAACCTAGTCAATTCAAAGTGTTGTTGCTAAACGACGATTACACTCCGATGGAATTCGTGGTGATGGTGCTCAAGCGGTTCTTTTCGATGGATCTGGATCAGGCGACCCGCGTGATGCTCCACGTCCACCAGCGCGGTGTCGGGGTCTGCGGGGTTTTTCCTTATGAGATCGCCGAAACCAAGGTGAACCAGGTGATGGATTTCGCTCGCCAGAACCAACACCCGTTGCAATGCACTCTGGAGAAGGCTTGACTTAGCTAAGTAAGTTAGCTAAGTTTGGCCTATGGCGCCAAACGCGACCCGCACTGTTACGATTCATGAAGCCAAGACGAATTTGTCGCGGCTGATCGCTGCTGTTGAAGCGGGCGAAGAGGTAGTCATTGCACGCGGTAAAACGCCGGCCGTCCGGATGGTGCCAATCGCAACCAAGCCCCACCGCGTGCCGGGGTTGTGGAAAGGCAAGATTCATCTAGGCCCGGAATTCTTTGAACCGATGTCGGAAGAAGATCTCGCCCTCTGGGAAGGTCGGGATGATTCACTTTGAGCGGATATCTGCTTGATACGCATTCGTTGATTTGGTGGATGACTTCAAGTCCACGCCTGCCAAAAAAGGCCAAAGCCACAATCGAGGCTGAAGGCAGGCAAGTCTTCGCAAGCGCCGTGAATGCCTACGAAATTGCCTTGAAGCACCGTCTCGGAAAGCTGGATGTCGGCGCAGCTCTGCTCCAGAGCTATGAGACAGACCTAAGAGAGGTTGGCTTGATCGAGTTGCCAGTCTCGACCTTGCATGCGCTGACAGCGGGTTCGCTCGAGACAGCACACCGCGACCCGTTTGACCGACTGTTGATCGCCCAGGCCAAGATCGAAGGGCTTATCCTCATTTCCAACGAAGCGCTATTCGACCGTTGCGGAGTGCAGCGTCTGTGGGATTGAGCCGCGCCCAGTTGGCCGTTATGGCCGCCACATCAACCCGAACCCCGGCCAAACCCTTCCTGTGAAATTCATCCCCGCCCTTGATCGCTATATCTTCCGGCTGGTGCTGATGCCGATGCTGGCGGTGTTCGTCATCGCCGCCTCGCTGCTGGTGCTCGACAAGATGCTCAAGCTGTTCGAATTCGTCGGCAATGAAGGCGGGCCGATCACTGTGGTGTTCCGGATGCTCGCAAATTTGCTGCCGGAATATGCCAGTCTGGCGATTCCGCTCGGGCTGATGCTGGGGATCCTGTCGGCATTCCGGAAACTGGCGACTTCCAGCGAGCTCGACGTGATGCGGGCAGTTGGTTTGTCCTACACCCGCCTGCTGCGGATGCCCTATCTGATCACGCTGGTGCTGGCGGGCGCGAACCTGCTGATCGTCGGCTACCTTCAGCCGACCGCGCGCTATTCCTTTGAACGGCTTGATTTCGAACTTCGTTCAGGCGCGTTGGGGGCTTCGATCAAGGTTGGGGAGTTCACAACCTTGCAAGACAAGGTCGCACTCAGGATCGAGCAGAGCAAGGACAGCGGCCGCCAGCTGCTGGGCATCTTTGCGCGGTTTTCTTCCCCCAAGGGTGAGGTTGCGACCATCTCGGCGCGCGAGGGGCGATTTCTTGCGCTCAAAGACAATCCGGATACGATCATCCTGCGGTTGACCGATGGCCAGATCATCCAGGACCAGCCCGGGATGAGCCCCCGCGTGCTCAGCTTCAGCCGCCACGATCTGCCGATCGATCTGCCGGCAATCCAGAAATTCCGCGAGCGCGGCGGCAAGGAACGCGAATATATCCTGCCTGAACTGCTGCGGATCGGCTGGAGCGATTCCGTGACCCAAAAGGTCCGCAATGAAACCCGCGCCAGCCTGAGCTACCGGATGGTGGAAGTCGTCATGATGCTGCTGCTGCCCTTGCTGGCGGTGGCTCTGGCGGTTCCGCCCAAGCGCTCAACCTCGCCGCTGGGCGTGTTCATTTCGATCGTGATGGTGGTCGCCTATCACAAGATCAACGAATACGGCCAGGCTGCGGCGGCGCAGGGCCGGCTCGCGCCCGAAGTGATCCTGTGGGGGCCGTTCGTGGTCTTCGCCGCGCTGATCCTGTGGATGTATTGGCGGGTCGCCTATGTCCCCGGTGGGCAGCCGATTGGCGCACTTGAAAAAGCCTTCGCCGGCCTTGGCAAGAAGATCGCGGCGCTGCTCAAACGGCGCGAGCGCCTGTCGGGGACCGCCCAATGATCGCCGCCATGTTTCCTTCGCGGACGCTGACCTTTTACCTTGCCAGGCTGTTTGTCGGCCGCATCCTTGGCATTTTGATGCTGCTGGTGCTGATCCTGCAAATGCTCGATCTGCTGTCCGAAAGCGGCGACATTCTGGCGGTGCCGGGAAATGGCGAGGCGCAGCTGTGGTATTATGTCTCGCTGCGTACGCCGCAGCTGATCGCGCGGTTCCTGCCCTATTCGGTGCTGCTGGCAACACTGTTCACCTTCTGGCCGCTCAACCAGAACAGCGAGGTGATCGCAATGCGCGCGGCCGGACTTTCAGCGCATCAGGTGCTCGCCCCGCTGTTGTTGGTCGCTGCCCTTGTCTCGCTATTGAGTTTCACTTTCAATGAGGCCGTAGTGGCCAAAGCAACAGGCACGCTCAAGCAATGGAACGAGCTGAGATACCAGCCAATTCCTGCGGACAGCGGGGTCCGCGCCAACGTCTATCTGAAAGACGGGCCCAATATCCTGACCGCCGCGCGGGTGACCGGCGATGGAAACCGGATCGTGATGACCGGTGTGACCTGGTACCGCCGCGATGCCGGGGGCATGGTCATGGAACAGCTCCGCGCTGATCGCGCATCCTATGCCAATCCCGGCTGGCGGCTGGAAAATGCCCGCCGGTTCGAGGTTCGCAGCACGATGCTGGAGCCAGTCGGCGCGGCCGTGGTAGCGCAGGGTGTCTCGCCGGGTCAGGTCACGATCGCCAAAGTCGATCCTGACGGACAGAACATTTTTGAACTGGACCGCTCGATCGCCGCGCTCAAAGAGGCCGGACGGCGGACCAGCGAGCTCGAGGCCAAATGGTGGCACAAGCTGTCCGGCCCGCTCTCGGCGCTGCTGATGCCGCTGCTCGGCTCGGTCGCCGCCTTCGGCCTCGCTCGGTCGGGCAAATTGCTGGTCCGGGCGATTGCCGGGATGGCGCTGGGCTTCGCTTATTTCGTGGTCGACAATGCAGCCCTCGCGATGGGCAACTTCGGCGGCTACCCAGCAATTATCGCCGCCTGGGCTCCGTTCATGCTGTTCGCGCTGGTCGGCGAAACGGTGCTGGTGCGGACTGAGGAATAAGGCGCTCCTGTTTGTTCCACGCAACTGGAAACAACACCAGCCCGCCCCCCCCCCCCCGGCCACCCAAAGGTTAACCTAGGATTGGGTGGCCGGGAGGGGGAGCGGGCCGGCGTTGCCCTGTTTTATCAGACTCTAACGCGAAACCATCGTGCTCCGCGCAATCCGCGCAACCAGCGGAAACAGGCCCGGGTAATTCGCCCCTCGATAGGTTGATTCTACCCCCAGCTGCTTGCTCAGCCGGCGGTGGGCTTCGGGATAGGCATGGTAGGGGGTACTGGGCAGCAGGTGGTGCAACGCGTGATAGCGCAGGCCGACCGGGGCCCACAGCTCGGCCCAGATTCCCGGTGGCGGAACGTTGACCGAATCGAGGTATTGCGCGGTGACGGTCATCGCCTCGCCGTCATTCTCCCACAGGTGCGCCACCAAGGTGCGGACCTGGTTGAGCACGGCAGTTGCCGAAATGACAACAAGCGCGATCAGCAGCGGGCGCCAGCCAAAAACTTGAGTGCTGGCCAGCAAGGCAATCGACCAGACGCTGGCGCCCAGTTCCTGCCAGAACACCATCCGCGCAAACTCACCCTCGGGCGGGCGGCGGCGGAAATCGGGATTGATCGAGAGCGACGAGGCGCGTTCCCACACCAGTTTGCGCAAGGGCCGAATCACCACGCCGAGCGGCACCAGCACCGCCGAACGGATCAACAAGCCAACCGGGAGCAGCACGGCGATCAGGATAAAGACCGGCAGGCTCCACGGTTTCATCAGCGCCAGCGGCAGGTATTCGGGATCGTCCGCCGTGCCATAGCGGGTCCGGGCGTGGTGCAGCGTGTGGACCCCTTCATACATGAACGAAGGCATCATCATCGGCACGCCGACAATCGCATGCCAGACCAGCCGAAACCCCGGTAGCGCAGTCTTGTGGATATGGGTCAGCTCGTGAATGAACAGCAGCGCGCGGTAGAGCGCGAAGATCGCGACAAAACCCGCCGCCCAGGCCATCCACCCGCTCAGCAGGATCGCTCCGGCGAGGCCAGCATAGCCCAGCGCCGCAGAAAGCAGCATATCCGGCCAGTATATTCCCGGTCGGGCCGTGTTGATATCGCGGGTCAGCTCGACCGCGGCGCGCAGCATCTCGCGGTCGTCGGGGATCGACGACTTGGGGGGCGGCACTGCGATCTGTTCTTGAACGGTCATTCTCGTATCCCAAACAGGCCACATTCTTGACACTTGGCCCCAGCAAACGCAGGGCGCATTGACCCTGAACAAAGGCAGCATCGTGGCAGAACCCGCAATAAGTGTCGCACCCGTGGCCGGCAAGGCCGACTTCAATGCATTTATCGATCTTGGCTTTCGCCTGAACCGGTCAGACCCGAACTGGGTGCCACCCCTGCGCAGCGAAGTTGTTGAGATGCTAACCCCCGGCAAGAACCCGTTTCACGAGCATGCCACAATGCAGCTGTTTCTGGCCCGCCGGAACGGGGCGGTGGTCGGACGGATCTCGGCGCACATCGATCATCTCGCACTCGCCCAGCCCGCCGAACAGGGCATGGGGCCCGGCACCGGCAACTGGGGGCTGCTGGAAGCCGAGGACGAAGAAGTGACTCACGCGCTGATCACAGCGGCAGAGGGATGGCTCAAGCTTAAGGGCATGACCCGCGTGCTCGCCGCCGAGTTCGTCAACCGCAGCAAGGCCTACCGCGCGGTCCATTACCGCAACGGCTACTACGCGCCGGAGGGCAACAACCTGCGCAAGGCGTTCCTGCGCGCACCGCTCGAGTTTTCGCGCGTGAGCTCGGGCTTCGGCATGCGCCGGCATCCGATTGCCCGCGCCTGGCGCGCGGGAGCCAAGCGACGCTGTGTGGAAGCGCGGCTTCAGCGAGATCGCCAGCCTCGCTGGCCGCCTGATGCGCGATGCCGACTGCGGCACGGCGATTGGGCGCGATTTCATCGCGGTTGCAATGCCGGCAAGTGTGCTGAAAGGCGCGCGGCGTACGGCGGAACGGATTGCGTCCGTTTCGGAGTGCACAGCCTTTGCGTCGGGCGAAGGCGGCGCGGGGCTGGTTGCACGAGCGCTGCGGGAGTTTGAGATGGCGGCCGCCAGCATGGCTTGATATCAAGGGCTTCTAAGCACGAGGCGGTGCGGTTTGAGGCGGGCGCGCCGTTGTCAATTCCAGGGCAAACAGGCCC
>CALMBN010000321.1 GCA_937860195.1 uncultured Novosphingobium sp. | reverse complement strand
ACGCTCTTCCGATCTTACATGACCGTTTGATGATGCTTTGATGACAGTTTGGGCTTTTCGGTCCGCCAGACAAATTGGCGTGCGGTCAGTGCCACCCGGCCGTCATTCGGCTGGATCGCGGAAACCCCGGACTACGCATTGCGGCGCAGTCCGGGGCCGCAAAATCAGAACTTGACGCTGGCCGAGATCGAGAACGAGGTCCCGACATCGTAGCTGTTGATCTCGATCCGGTTGGTTGAGGATTGCTGATATTCTTCGCGCCGTTGGCCGGTCAGGTTGCGGGCCTCGAACTTGAGGTCAACCTCGGTGCCGAACAGGGTAACCCCTTGCCGGGCGACGAAATCGATCCGCAGCCCGGGCGATTCGACGATGTCGGGTTGGCCGACAGGCCCGCGGCTGGTCACCCGCTTGCTGGCATAGGACAGCAGCAGGGTCTGCTGCGAAAGCTTGTCCGGATGCTCGATCCCGATTTGCAGGTTGGCGATATGATCCGACTGGCCAGTCAGCGGCAGGCCGCTCTTGAACACGTTGCTGGCCGGCTGCACGGTGGTTCCATAAATCGCTACCGTATCACCAGTTTCAACCTTAATTTCGGACTGGGTGTAGGTGTAGTTGGCAATCGTCACCAGCCGCCGGTTGGCAAAGAAGCCGCCGAGCCCGCTCAGGTCGGTGTACTTCTGCACTTCGAACTCCGCCCCATAGAGCGTTGCGCGCGGGGCGTTGGCGAAGCTGGTCTGCGGCTGGTTGTCAGAAAAGCCTGTAAAGGCTTCGATCGGGCGGTCGATCTTCTTGTAGAACCCGGCGATCGAAACGCGCTGTTCAGAGGCGTAATACCATTCCCAGCGGGCTTCGGCGTTGAACAGCGTGCTGTCCTGGAGCAACGGGTTGCCGCGGAACAGCCGGTCCGATTCCGGATCGTAGTAGAGCTGGAAAATCAGCTCGCGGAACTGTGGGCGGGCGATGGTCTTCGAAGCGTGCGCGCGCAGCTGCATCTGGGGAGCGACTTCCCAGGTGATCGTCCCGGCCGGAAGCCAGTATGAATTTTCCAGCTGTGTGCCGGCCAGAGAATTGCTCGGCACATTGAACACCTGCAACGGCGAAACAATCTGCTTGGCAGTTTCAAAGCGAACCCCGGCGTCGATGCTGAGGCCGTCGATCGGCTCGAAATTGACCTTGCCATAGGCACCGTGGATCTTGAGGCCCGCGGTGAACGCCGGATCGGTTTCGGTCGTTTCGACCAACGCGATGTTGTAGTAATCGATCAGGCCGGGCGAAAGCAGCAGGTCTGGCCGCAGCATTGAAACGCCAAACGGCATATCTGATGGTGCGATGAACTGGAACTCGCGGCGGCTCGAGTCGCGCTTGGTATCGTTGTAGGCATAGCCGGTGCTGAGCGTCAGCCGCGAGGTGGCCTTCCACGACAGATCCATGCTGCCGGCCCAGAGCGTTTCGTCCAGCTCTGAAAAGCTGACTGCGGCCGAGCCGGTCTGCCCGTTGTTGAGCCGGTTGATGAAATGGGCCCCATAAGGATCACCAGCGCGGTTGGTCCGGACGTAGCCAAAGCTCAGCTCATAGGGGGCTTCACGCTGCGACTTGGCGAAGGTCCCGCGCAGATCGAGCGCGATATCGCCAAATTTGAATTCGCCCACCGTCTGGGTCTCAAACAGCTGGCGTTCGAACCAAGCGGTATCCTGGTTCATCCGGGTATAGCCGGTGTTGGTTTCCTCGCTGGTGGCAAGGCGGCCCTGTTTGATGGTGTCGCGAATGAACAGGTTGGTGAAGCGGATCTTGTGGTCGCCAAATTCAAGGCCAAGGCCGAGCAGGCCGTTGACAATGATCCGGTTGTCGGTGGTGACACGCTGGGTATCGGAGGCGAGCTCGGACAGATCGGCGGTTGACGGGGCCTGCTGGTGGGCGTCGCGGTTGCTCCACTTGTTGCTGAAGCCGACTGTCGCGATCACGCCGAGTGTGGCATCGTCACCAATCTCGATTGCCGTCCCGCCCGAAATCGAGGCCGAGAAGTTGACCGGCAAGTCGGTGTCGCGCTGCAGGGTGGCGCGGCTGAACCGGACCAGTTCTCCGGCCACGAGCTGATCGTCCACAGCAATATCGCTGATCCGGTTGCCGCTGGCAAAGAACGCCGCGAGCGCCGGCGGAGCGTTACGGCTGCCGTTGTCAAACCCAGTCCAGTCAGTGGCGGCGCCGAAATACGAATAGCCGATCTGGCCGGTCGTTTCACTATCGCCGCTTAGACCACCGTTGATCGTCAGGAAGCTTTCCTTGGGAACGGCAGTGGTCGTAAGGTTGACCACGCCGCCGCCAAATTCGCCCGGAAAATTGACCGAATAGCTCTTTTGCACCAGCGAGGAAGCGACCACGTTGGTCGGGAAGATGTCAAGCGGGACTACGCGACGCAGCGGTTCGGGGCTGGGCAACGGCGAACCGTTGAGCAGCGCCAGCGAATACCGATCACCAAGCCCGCGGACATAGACGAAGCCGCTGCCAACAATGGTCAGGCCGGTCACGCGGCCCAGCGCGCCGGCAATATTGCCTTCACCGGTGCGCGCGATTTCCGCGGTGGACAGCACCGAGATCACCTGATCCGAGCTCTTCGCCGGGTTGCGGTTCTTGGTGCCGGTAACGATGATTTCGCCGGGCAGGGAAACGTCAACGACTTCCTCTTGAGCGGGCTCCGCAGGTGCATCACCCGGGGCCGGTTCTTGAGGTGGAGCTTCCTGCGCCAAGGCCGGCAGTGGCGCGGCCAGGGCAGTGGTGAGCAGCAGCAAGGTTGCGAGCCGCGACTTGGTCATTTCGTGTTCCCCCAGGGAAGTCCGTCAGATATCGAAGGGGGCAGCCGTGATCGGCCGCCCCCACTTGGTTCAGTCAGGCGGCTGATCAGGTAACCGGCAGCGACGTGCACGAGCCCGAATTACCGGTGCCGAAGTTGGCGTAGGACATGTTGCAGGTCCAACCGGTATACCAGCTGTCGGCTGCATTGCGGACTGCGCCAATCCAGGTCGTCACGTCGAAGAAGCTCGACAGGGTCGTAGGATCGGTAGCGACAACTGCGCTTTCATTGGCGCCGTTGACGAACGTGGTCGCCAGCGTCGGAGTGAAAGCGTCGTTGTTGTTGTTAGTGCCCGAACCGAACAGGTTCTGGACATCGGTGGCGGTCACGCCGTTCGAACCGACATATTTGGTCGCGCCGCACTGCATCACAACCGAGCGGAACAGCGGAGCGCCGGCTTCGTCGATCAGCGGATCGGCCGTGGCCGAAATGGTCTGCAAGCGACTCATCCGCAAGCAAGCCGTGCCCGGAGCAACCACAACGCCGTTACCCATCGAATAGTCGGTGCCGCCACGCAGCAACATCGATGCCGAGTTCGACGGGGTGTTCTGGTTCTGCAGGAAGGTGAAGTTGGCGATCTTGGTGTTCTGGCGCGGAGTGTTGCCATCGTTGGCGTTGTCCGAGTCAGCTTCGATCATCGAGTCACCAACGCCCGGGCGCTGGATTGCAATGATGTACTGGATGTTGGTCTTGGTGCCGACGTCGGTGTCGATGTTGTCGTCTTCAGCGCCACCAACGATCAGATGCTTGATGTTCACCCGGCCGCCGAACACTTCCATACCGTCGTCCGAGCTGTTGACCGACTGAACGTGGTCGATCGCAGTGCCCGAGCCAACGCCCTGGAGGGTCAGTGACTGCAGTTCCGAAGCGCCCGACAGGACATAGCCCGAATAGCGGATCTGGACATAGCGGAACACGCCGCTGTTATCAGCAGGGTTGGCACCGCCGTAGATTGCAGGGTCAACCGCGCCTTCGGTCTGGCGTTCGCACTGGGCGGTGCCCGGCGTTGCGGCAGGTGCGATGGTGCAGTCGGTGATCGGCGCGCGGCCCAGCAACACGACCCCGCCCCACAACTGTGACGTTTGATCATCGGCGGTACCAACGACATTGCCGCGTCCGGTAAAGACGATCGGCTGGGTCGACGTGCCGATGGCGTTGATGCGGTTGCCACGATTGACCACCAGGTAGGAAACGCCGGTCGCGCCAAATATGGTGACGCCGGGGTCGATGGTCAGCGTCACATCGACATTGGTGCTGGCCGCGCCCTGATCGGACCCGACATCGACACGGCCGGGCAATGAATAGAGCACACCGGCGACGCGCGGTATCGCGGTTGATGCGGTGAATCGCGCAGGGAAGGC
>CALMBN010000320.1 GCA_937860195.1 uncultured Novosphingobium sp. | reverse complement strand
CGCGCAGCGGGCCACTGCGACCGCCTATGTTGCGGCGCTGGGCAAGGCCCGCGCGTTTGGCAAGCCGGTAGCGACCAGGATCGAAACCGGGCGGTTTTTCCCGGCCGAGGCCTACCATCAGGATTTCGCACGGCGGAACCCCAACCATCCTTATATTCAGGCCTGGGACGTGCCCAAATTGGCCAGGTTCAAGGCCCGGTTTCCGAGGTTCTACAAGGTCTAGTTCCCCGCCTCGGCGATCAGCTTCAGCGTTTCGGCATCGCCCCATTCGCGCGGACCTGAAACTCGCCAGACCTCGCGGCCCTGCGCATCATACAGCACGGTTACGGGCAGGGTCTCCGCGCCAAAGTGGAACGCCAGATCATTCCTGGGGTCGAGCCACGGATCAAGCCGGGTGACCCCGCGCTGCTTGAGGAACGCCCCGGCCTTTTGTGGCTCGCCAGAATCCTGATTGATGGCCAGCACCTTGACCTTGTCGTTCAGTATCATTGCAAGCTTGTCGAGCGAGGGCAGTTCAGCCACGCAGGGCGCGCACCAGGTCGCCCAGAGGTTGATCAACAAAGGCTGACCTTTCAGACTTTGCAGATTGAGTTTCTTGCCAGCCGGATCAGCCAGGACGAAGTCCGGTAACTGGCTCCCTTTGTGCGAACGGTCGATATTGCCCGCAGCAAGGCTCGCCTCCGAAGACGCTTGCGGTTGCGCGGCATCGCCGCTTTGCCTATCGCACCCGGCGACGAGCACGGCACAGCCGAGGAACAGGGCATTGACCAAGCGGGACGACAGCACAGGTGGCTCCAATACGATGTGGGGCGGGCGGTTTGCCGAAGGGCCCGCAGCAATCATGCGCGAGATTAACGCCTCGATTCCGTTCGACAAGGCGCTGTGGCGGCAAGACGTCGCTGCGTCAAAGGCCCATGTCGCCATGCTTGCGAAGCAGCAGATCGTCTCGGCTCAGGATGCCAAGCTGATTTCGGAAGGGCTTGATCAGGTCGCCGCTGAATACGAGGCCAATGGAGTTCCCGAAAACTGGGACCTCGAAGATATCCACATGACCACCGAAAGCCGCCTGGCCGAACTGATCGGGCCTGGCGCTGGCCGGCTCCACACCGCGCGCAGCCGCAACGATCAGGTCGCGACCGATTTCAAGCTGTGGGTGCGCGAGGCCTGCTTGTCGGCCGATGCTGCACTCCGCGCCCTGCAAGTTGCGCTGGTCACCCGCGCCGGCGAACACGCCGGCAGTATCCTGCCGGGCTTCACGCATTTGCAAACCGCGCAACCAGTCACGCTCGGCCATCACCTGATGGCCTATTACGAGATGCTCCAGCGGGATCGTTCGCGCTTTATCGATGCCCATCATCGTGCCAACCAATGCCCATTGGGAGCGGCTGCGCTGGCTGGAACCGGCTTTCCGATCGACCGTGAGATGACAGCGATTGCGCTGGGCTTTGCCATGCCGACCGCCAACAGCCTCGATTCGGTCTCCGACCGCGATTTCGCGCTCGATTACCTGCAGGCCGCAGCGCAATGCGCGCTCCACCTCTCGCGTCTTGCCGAAGAGTTCATCATCTGGGCGAGCCAGCCATTCGGGTTTGTGACGCTGCCCGATAGCCTTTCGACCGGCAGCTCGATCATGCCGCAGAAGAAGAACCCCGATGCAGCCGAGCTGGTGCGGGGCCATTCAGGGCGGATCATCGGCGCACTGACCAGCCTGATGATCACGATGAAAGGCCTGCCGCTGGCCTATTCGAAGGACATGCAGGATGACAAGCCGCCGGTGTTCGAAGCGGCAGGCCTGCTAACACTGAGCCTGGCGGCGATGACCGGAATGGTCGCGGGCGCGACCTTTCGCACGACCCGCATGCGGGCCGCCGCAGAGCTTGGCTATGCCACGGCAACCGATCTGGCTGACTGGCTGGTGCGCGAAGCAGGCATTCCATTCCGCGAGGCGCACCACATCACCGGTGCGGCGGTCAAACTGGCCGAGCAAAAGGGCGTGGCGCTCGATCAACTGACAATCAAGGACTTCACTTTGATCGACCCCCGGATCGACGAGCGGGTCTATGGCGCGCTCTCAGTGGAGTCGTCAGTTGCAGCGCGTGCCAGCTATGGTGGAACCGCGCCCGATCAGGTAAAGGCGCGCGTGGCCGAGGCGCGCGTTGCGCTTGGCCTGGAGTGATTGCGATGCGCCGCCTGCTTGCCTTGACCGTGCTGACCGGCCTTGCCGCCTGCGGGCAAAGCGCGCCGCTCAAGCCCGCTGCCGGACAACAGTTGCCGGTTGCACCATATGGCCGAGATGGGCGCGAGACCGCTGAAAATCTTCTCAAACCCACGCCCCAAGCTGCGCCTGAGCGCAGCGTCGAACTGCGAAAACGGTCGGAGAAACGGTTGCAAGACCCGTTTGACCTGCCTCCTACCGACGACGAGTAATTCTGATGAACCACTTTGAATATCGCGACGGCGTGCTTCACGCCGAAGACCTGCCGCTGACCGCCATTGCCGAAGCGGTCGGCACCCCTGTTTACGTCTATTCGCGCGCCACGCTGGAACGCCATGCGCAGGTCTTTGCACAGGCGCTTTCGATCCTGCCGAAGGTTCATATCGCCTTTGCGATCAAGGCCAATCCCAACCTGGCTGTGCTGCGGGTGATGCAGCGCGAGGGCTTTGGGGCCGATGTCGTTTCGGGCGGCGAACTGGCGCGGGCGCTGGCGGCGGGAATGCCTGCGGCGGACATCGTCTTTTCCGGCGTCGGCAAGCAGCATCATGAAATGATCGACGGGCTCGTGGCCGGGATCGGCCAGTTCAACCTCGAAAGCGAAGAAGAGGGCTTTGAACTCGCCGCCATCGCGGCCGCGCGCGGCTTGACGGCGGCATGTGCCTTGCGGGTCAATCCGGATGTCGATGCCCGCACCCACGCCAAGATTTCAACCGGCAAGGCCGAAAACAAGTTCGGCGTGCCGATTGACCGCGCGGCGGCAATCTATGCGCGGCTGGCGGAACTGCCGGGATTGGATATGCGCGGGATTGCGGTTCACATTGGCAGCCAGCTCAATAGCCTTGAGCCATTCGAAGAGGCGTTCGCAAAAGTTGGCGCGCTGATCGCCGAACTCCGCGTGATGGGCCAGTCCGTCACCCATGCTGACCTCGGCGGGGGACTTGGCGTGCCCTACAAGGCTGGTGAGGAATTCCCCACACCGGAAGCCTACGCGGCGATGGTCGCAAGCGCCACCAAGGGTTGGGATGTGACCCTGATGTTCGAGCCTGGCCGCGTGATCTGCGGCAATGCCGGAGTGCTGCTGACCAGAGTGGTGCGGGTCAAGCGCAGCTCAAACCAGGTGCCGTTCATGGTCGTCGACGCGGCGATGAACGATCTGGCCCGGCCTGCAATGTACGGTGCGTGGCACGATTTCGACGCAGTCCAGCCGAGCGGCCAGCGGATGACCGCGCATATCGTCGGCCCGATTTGCGAGACCGGCGATACCTTTGCGATGGACCGCGAAACCGATGCGCTGGTCGCGGGCGATCTTGCGGTGTTCCGAACTGCCGGGGCCTATGGCGCGACCATGGCCTCGTCCTACAACAGCCGCGGGTTTGTGCCCGAGGTAATGGTCGATGGGGACAAGTGGGCCGTAGTGGCCGACCGGATCCTGCCAGCAGCAATCAGCGCGGCGGAACGCGTGCCAGACTGGCTGGACTAGCCCAGATGCATTCGCTCCCCTTGTTTCACCGACTGACGGACACGAAAGTGATCCTGCTGGCCGAGGGCGAGGCGGGCGAGGCCAAGCGGCGGCTGCTGGAACGCGCCGGGGCAGTGCTGGTGGGCGAGGATGACAAGGCTGCGCGATTGGCATTTGTCGCGCTCGAAGCGCCCGAAGCGTTAGTGAAGCAACTGAAGGTCCGAGGCTTGCTGGTCAACGTGACAGACCGGCCCGAGCTGTGCGACTTCACGGTGCCGAGCCTTCTGGATCGGGGACCGGTGCTGATCGCGGTCGGGACCGGTGGTGTCTCAGCGGGGCTCGCCAAAGCTCTGCGAATGCGGCTGGAGGCGTTGTTGCCGGCCTCTCTGGGCCAGCTCGCAGAACGGCTTGGTGCGGCGCGCGCGATGCTGCGGACGCGTTGGCCCGATGCCGGGGAACGCCGCCGGGCACTCGATGCGGCGCTTGCGGCGGGCGGTCGGCTCGATCCGCTCCGGGCGGAAAGCGCCAATGCGGTAGCAGGATGGCTCGAAAGCGCCGAGGCTGGTTCTGGCGGCGTGGTCGAGTTTGTTTTGGCCAGCGACGATCCTGACGATCTCACTTTGCGGCAGGCCCGCTGGCTCGGCGCGGCCGATCTGATCGCTTACGAACCCGGCGTGACTTTCGCGGTCCTAAATCGCGCCCGTGCCGATGCGATTCGACAGGAACTGCGCAATGGCGTCTCGCTGGCCCGGTCAGCGGGCCTCACAGTGATCATCCGGCGGGGCTGAGCAGCACTTTCATCTGGGCGAGCGCGATCGGCTTCGCCGGATCATCCTGCCAGCACTCGGCATTGACCAGCGCGACCCGGCGGCCGGCGCGGGTCACTTTTCCCATCGCAAAAGTCCGCTGCTCGGTTCCGCCGCGCATGAATTCGACTTGCACATTGACCGGTTTCAGCTTCATCGCCTCGCCGCGCCGGTTCAGCTCGGCGCGCAGCGCGGCGATTGCGGCCATTTCCATCAGCCCGCTCATCGCGCCACCGTGAAGGTAACCCGGGCGTCCCGCAACCCGCTCAGAATAGTCCACGAACAGCACCGGATTGCCGTCCTCATCGTGATCAAGACCGATCCCGAGCGCGTCGGCATAAGGCGGCAGGTTCGCGCCGTTCACAGGTAGGCTCCGTGGGTTGCCATGAATGTGCCGATCACATGAGCAACCGGGTCTTCGGGATCACCATCATGCGCAATCCCGCGGATAAAGGCGATGGTCCGGGTCAGCTTGTAGCACTCGCCGCGGCCGATCACCGTTCGCCCGGGCGCGGCGGCGCGCATATAGTCGACTCTCAGGTCGAGCGTGGCATGCGGAGTGAAGCGCCCCGACAGGGTCCAGACCGACATCGACGTGGCATTGTCCATCAGGCTGATAATCGGGCCAGAGGCGAGCACGCCGGTTTCTGCGACGCCGACCAGCTCATCACGCCAGGGCAGGGCCAGCTCGACCCAGTCCGGGCCATGGTCTTGATAACTCAGGCCCAGCCAGCCGCCATGGCCATGCCGGGTCATCATCTTCGATGCGCGGGCCGGATCGAAAACGAAGTCAGCGGGCAAGTCTTGCAGGCTTCTGGGCTCATCCATGGCCAATTCCCTGCTGGCGAAGGGGGCAGATTACAATCTTTTAATTTCACGGCGCGCTGACTTTCGGGCGGTTATTCAGGTGCCGCGGGCATGGTGCCAGGCGGCAAACTGGGGAATTGCCATGAACCTGCCTAAAATCGACATATCCGCGCTGCCCGATCTCGACCAGCTGACGGGTATGTTCGGAAGCCTGACAAACCCGCTGCGGGTGATGGAATCAGACGATACCCTGGTGATCGTCATGGTCTTCGTTTACGACATCATCCATCCCTGAGCCGGGAATTCTGGATGATCGTTCGACCGGAATTGGAAGCGCTGCGGGGTGATGATACCCCGCAGCGTCAGGCGCAGGCAGCGATGCGCGCGGCGTGGGAGGGCTGGCGCGGGCACGGTCCTGGAAGTCAGTTAGACGCTGAGCTGGCTCGCTTCGGCGCTGGGGCAGAGCTCGAAGACCTGCCGTTGCTGGCTGCACTGTTCGACCCGGTCGATGGTTGCGCCGCAGAATTGATCGGAGCTATGCTGGCGACGATCCTGACACGGCTGAACTCCGAGCCGCTGAGCCAGTCGCCTTTGCGTTTTTCAACTGACCAGGCGCATAGTTCGCTGGTATTGGCGCGGCAGGGCAATGCAACACTGGTTTTGCAGGCTTTCAGTGGCGCGGGGCTGGCACAGCGAGGGCAGCCTGCATCGCTTGGCTTTTCACCAACCGAGACAGTTGAGCGGGTGCTGGCAGGCAGCGCCAAAGCAGAGCGAATCAAAGTAACAGCACACCGCCCAGGTGGCGTTGAACTTGAATTCACCCACGTCGACCTTGACGGTGGTAGTGTTACTCGCCGCCTGGGCGAGAGTGAAGCGCAATTGCTCAGGCAAATTCCCGGCGTGCTGGTCATGCTCAAACTCCAGCGCCGCACCGGAACTGGCACCACGACCTGCGAGTATCGTCTGGCCGATGGGGCGCTGATCCATCAGGCCGCAGCCAGCCAGCACGACAGCCGGTTGGAACTGGCAGCAGCCCTGCTCGGCAAGATGGGGCGCAGCGATGCCGCCCCGCTGCTCGCCGCGATGGCGGAAGAAGTCGGCGGTCCATCACTCCGCTGGCAATCCTTGCGCGAATGTCTGGGGCTGGATAGCGCCACCGGCTTTGCCACTTTGTGCCGGATTGCACAGCGTGCCGATGATCCGCTGGCTGTGCCGGCCGGGGAGCTGCGCGCACAGCTGATCGAATCCTACCCGCAACTGGCAGGAGCTTGCCCATGCCCCGCGTGATCGAAGTAGAAGACGATGCCATCGCCTCGCTGGCCGAGTGCGTTGATGCACTGACCGCTTGCGGTTTCGAGCCCGACGAGGATGAAAGTCTGCTCCATGCTGCGGGGTGGTTGCGGCGGTTAGGCAACGACAAAACGTTCCTCGGCGATATCTTGATCGAGCAATTGGCCAGACGCCACCGCGAGGAGAGCATCGACAACGCCTATAGCCCGCAAGTCATGATGCTGGCTCCGCCCAATGGCGAGTTCTTCATCCGTGCCAATATCTGGCCGGCGCTGGATGACCATATGGTTCGGGCCAGTGGCGGCGATTCGTTCGTGCTTGGGCTACCGCACGATCACAATTTCAACTTCCTGACGCTTGGCTACTTCGGTCCCGGCTATTGGAGCGACTACTACGAATACGACTATGCCGAGGTAACCGGTTATCGCGGCGAACCGGTGCCATCGCTGAAGTTTGTCGAGCGGTCGCGGCTGGAGGAAGGCAAGATCATGCTCTACCGCGCGCATCTGGATGTGCATGCCCAAGGCGCGGCGGATTCGCTCTCGGTCTCGCTCAACATCATGCACACGACCGGAGCGCAAGGCTGGCTCGACCAGTACAGCTTCGATCTGGAGCGACGCGAGATCGCCGCGATCATCTCACCGGGGCCGAGCGAAGCCTTGCTGAAGGTGGCGGTCGGATTGGGCAGCGACGAAGCGCTCGACCTGGCCCACCGCTTTGCTCGGCGTCACCCCAGCGACCGGATGCGGCTCGCGGCATGGGATGCGCTGGCGGCGCGGGAGAGCGAGATTGCGGCGCGCGAGGGCTTGTGGCGCGAGGCGGAAGGATCGGGCAGCCGCTTGGTCGAAATGGAAGCAAGAAGGCGGCGAGCGGAACCGGCTTAGCGAAAGCCCCCCACCAAGGCATCCAGCGCAGCCTGCAAGATCACCGCTGCTGCCGCAGAATCGATCCGCGTGGCTCGCTTGGCCCGGCTCATGTCCTGGCCGATCAGCGCGCGTTCCGCGCTGGCGGTGGACCAGCGCTCGTCCCACAGCAGGATTGGCAGGGCCAGCGCGGCGGACAGGTTGCGAGCATAGGCCCGGCTCGATTGGCTGCGCGGCCCTTCGCTGCCGTCCATGTTGATCGGCAGGCCGAGGACAATGCCTTGAATCGAACGTTCCGCAGTCAACGAGGCGAGCGCTTCGCGATCAGCCCCGAACTTGCCGCGTTTCAGGGTCTTGCCTGGGGATGCGAACTGCCAATTGGCATCGCAAAACGCCGTGCCAATCGTCTGGGTGCCAAGGTCCAGCCCCAGCAGCGCACCGCCCGCGGGCAGCACCGCGCGCAGCTCGGCCGCATGGGTGGTGATCAGCGCGCTGTCCGCCACGCCGTCACTCGCCGCACAAAATCCTGTCGTAGCGCCACCCAGAACAGTGCGTAGTCGTAAACATGATAATTTCCGCCCGGCAGTACGAACGGACCCATGTCCGGGCCTTTGCCGATCCGCAAAGAACCGTCAGGGGCACAGCTCGCGCCGGCGATGCCTTTCTTCAGTGTTGCGCTCTTGAATTCAGGGTCAGGAACCAGTGTTGCCGCGTTGCCCGAGGCCGGAACACTGCCGCCAATTCCGCCGGTCAGCGGGTTGGAGCATAGGTAATTGGGCGCTCCGGACACCCCGGCAAACCGCTCATAGGCTTCGCGCATCATGCGCGTGTCAGCCTGATCGGCGAACGAGAGGTAGCTGATCACACAGCCGCTTTGGTCGGCAGTGGCGCAAGCTACCAGGCCCATGGCGGGCAGATCGCGCCGGGTATCGACCACCCAGCCGATTACATAGGCTGCGGCGATCCGCCGGACGAGCGGGGTGCCGGCGATCTTTTCTTTCAGCAAACGCTTCAGGATAAACGAGCCCTGGCTGTGTCCCGCCAGCACGATTGGCTGGTCGGCCGGCTGCGCCGCAATGAAGGCAGCAAAGGCTTCGGCGACATCGGCATAGGCCAGGTCGAGCGCTTGCCTGGCTTCAGGCGCATCGCTGACGAAGGCTCCAAAGGTCGCCTGGCGATAGCGCGGCACCCAGACTTGCGCAGAACGATTGAACACGCTGGCATTGGCACGGACCACAATCTCACCGATCCGGTTGGCATCCTGGTCATCCAGCGGGGCGTTCCAGTGGTCTTTCTTGAGGTAACTGGTCGGGTGGATGAAGAACACCGCCGCATCGACCGGGATCGTTTCCGGCGCGATATTGTCCGGCAGCCAGCTCACCGGATTGGTCCCGGCCATCCCCGGCCGTGCGAACCACATCCTGGGATCGTCATAGGCATTTGGCTTGACCGCAGGCTGGGCTTCAAACCGGCTATCAGGAGTGAAGCTCAACCGGGTCAACTGTGCCGGATAGAAGCTGATGGCGAGCAGTCCGCCAAGATAAACGACAATGCAAAAAGCAATAAAATAGAGGAATTTGCGGGCCAAAGATCAGGCGCTTTCGTTCTTTTCGGACTGCCGTTCAAGCGCAACTTTCAGCATCGCAACCAGCGGATCGGCCAGCATCAGTCCCAGCAGTCCGAACAACGCCCCCATGATCAGCTGCGCCCCCAGGACCAGCGCCGGAGCCAGATCGGCGGTCTTCTTGGCGACCATCGGGACGATGATGTTGCCATCCACAACCTGCACAACCACGTAGACGATGATGCAGTAGATCCCCATATCAACCCCACCTGAGAAGCCGACCAGGATCATCAGCGCGCCGGAAATCGGTGCGCCAATGTTGGGCAAAAAGGCCAGCAGCCCGGTCAGCAGGCCAAGCAGTGCGGCCATCGGCACGCCGTAAGCCGCCAGCAGCAACCAGGTCGCAACGCCCTCCACGGCCATGCCGAGCAACCGCCCAGCCAGCAGGCGGCGCAGGGTTTTGCCCATGATCGTCGCCGTGCCTTCGAAATGCTCGCGCTGGGCGGCTGGCAGCAACCA
>CALMBN010000319.1 GCA_937860195.1 uncultured Novosphingobium sp. | reverse complement strand
CTGATGCATCTTCCGGTGATCTACGTGTTCACCCACGATTCCATTGGCGTTGGGGAAGACGGCCCGACCCACCAGCCGATCGAACACGTGATGAGCCTGCGGGCGATCCCGAACCTGCTGGTGTTCCGTCCGTCTGACGCGATCGAAACGGCAGAAAGCTGGGCCTTGGCCTTGAAGAACCATAACCGGCCTTCGGTGCTGGCGCTGACCCGGCAGAACCTGCCTGCGCTGCGGACCGATGCCGACATGAAGTCCGCGCTTGGCGGCTATCGGTTGAAAGCAGCAACAGCTGCGCGGCAGGTGGTGCTGGTCGCCACGGGTTCCGAAGTCTCGCTGGCCTGCGAAGTTGCCGCTGCGCTCGAAGCCAAGGGTATCGGCACCGACGTCGTCTCGATGCCCTGCACCGAATTGTTCGACGAACAAGGCGCAGATTACCGCGCCGATGTACTGCCGGCCGACGTGCTCAAAGTCTCTATCGAGGCCGGGGTCACACTCGGCTGGCAGAAGTATGTCGGTACCGGTATCACCATCGGTATCGACACCTTTGGCGCGTCAGGCCCGGCCGATCAGTTGTTCAAACATTTTGGCTTCTCGGTTGAAGCTATCGTTCCAAAAATCGAATCCAGATTAGCGGCTTAGCAGGAGTTCTTCATATGGCGATCAAGGTTGCAATCAATGGTTTCGGGCGCATCGGGCGCAATGTCGCGCGGGCGATCCTGTCGCGCACCGATCATGACCTCGAACTGGTCTCGATCAACGATCTGGCTTCGGCCAAAGCCAATGCGATGCTGTTCCAGCGCGATTCGGTCCACGGCGCGTTCACAGGCACGGTCGAAGTCGATGGCAACGATCTGATCATCAACGGCAAGCGCATCCAGGTAACCGCTGAACGGGATCCCGCCAACCTGCCTCACAAAGCCAATGGCGTCGACATTGCGCTGGAATGCACCGGCTTTTTCACCGACCGGGCGTCATGCGAAAAGCACATTGCGGCAGGGGCCAGGAAGGTCCTGATCTCGGCTCCGGGCAAGGGTGTCGACCTGACCGTGGTGTTCGGAGTCAATCATGACAAGCTGGAGGCAGGCCACACCATCGTGTCCAACGCCAGCTGCACCACAAACTGCCTCGCGCCGTTTGCCAAAGTGCTCAACGACGCGATCGGGATCGAACGCGGGCTGATGACGACTGTCCACGCCTATACCAACGACCAGAAGATCCTCGACCAGATTCACGAAGATCCGCGCCGGGCGCGGGCTGCGGGCATGAGCATGATCCCGACCACTACCGGCGCTGCCCGCGCGGTGGGGGAAGTGTTGCCAGAGCTCAAGGGCAAGCTCGATGGCTCGGCCATCCGTGTTCCGACCCCGAACGTTTCGGTGGTCGATCTGACCTTCCAGCCAAAGCGCGACACGACCAAGGAAGAGGTCAACGCGCTGCTCAAGGCGGCCTCCGAGGGCGCACTAAAAGGCGTGCTCGGCTATTCGGACGAGCCGCTGGTCTCGATCGACTACAACGGCTGCGCCAACAGCTCGACCATCGATAGCCTCGAAACCGCGGTGATCGACGGCAAACTGGTTCGCGTGCTGAGCTGGTATGACAATGAATGGGGCTTCTCCAACCGGATGGTCGACACCGCCGGGGCAATGGGCAAGCTGGCTTAATCCGCTAAAACGGGGACACTATACTAATTAGCCTGCGGGCCTTTGTTGGACGCGGGTTGGTCAGGCTAATTAGTATAGTGTCCCCGTTTTAGCATGGCGGGATGGTGTATGACCAAGTTCAAGACCCTTGACGATCTCGGTGACCTGACCGGTAAAGTTGTGCTGGTTCGCGTTGACCTTAACCTGCCGATGGACGGGGTCCGGGTCACCGATGATACCCGCGTGCGCGCAGCCGCGCCGACGATCCTCGAATTGTCCGGCAAAGGCGCGAAAGTGCTGCTGCTGGCGCATTTTGGCAGACCCAAGGGTGAGAAAGTGTCCACCATGTCAGTGTCGATGACGCTCGATGCGGTGCAGGCTGTGCTGGGGCGCGAAGTGATGTTCGTACCCGAAATTACCGGCGACGTGGTCACGCAGTCGCTGACGATCCTGCGTTCGGGCGATATCGCACTGCTGGAAAACACCCGGTTCTGGAAGGGCGAGGAAGCCAACGATCTTGAACTGGCCAAAGCGATTGCGGCCAACGCTGATCTCTATGTCAATGATGCTTTCTCCGCCGCACACCGCGCCCACGCCAGCACCGAAGGGCTCGCGCATTTGCTGCCGGCCTATGCCGGGCGTTCGATGGAGGCCGAGTTGAAAGCGCTCGAAGCGGCGCTGGGCAATCCGCAGCGGCCGGTCGCGGCGGTAGTCGGTGGAGCAAAAGTCTCGTCCAAGCTCGACGTGTTGACCCACCTGGTGACTCAGGTCGATCACCTGATCATTGGCGGCGGCATGGCCAATACCTTCTTGGCCGCGCGTGGAGTGAATGTCGGAAAGTCACTCTGTGAGCACGAACTGGCCGCAACCTGCGAGCAAATCCTCGCCGCGGCCGACCAGGCAGGTTGCACTGTCCATCTGCCCTATGACGTGACGGTCGCCAAGGAATTCGCCGCCAATCCCGCGTCTTTGCGCACCTGCAACGTTCACGAAGTCGCGGCCGACGAGATGATCCTCGACATTGGTCCGCAAGCGACAGAAGCACTTGCCGATGTTCTCAAAACCTGTCGCACACTGGTCTGGAACGGTCCGCTGGGAGCATTTGAAACCGCTCCCTTCGATGCTGCGACAGTCGCATTGGCCCGCAGCGCCGCCGCGCTGACCAAGGAAGGCGTGTTAATTTCGGTCGCAGGCGGCGGCGATACCGTCGCCGCGCTCAATGCGGCCGGGGTGGCAGATGACTTCACCTACATTTCAACTGCAGGCGGCGCCTTCCTTGAATGGATGGAAGGCAAGGAACTGCCGGGCGTTGTGGCGTTGACAGTTCCGACATGACGCGGTATGTTTAACATGTTAAACGGAGTTTGACATGCTTGGTGTAAGGCTCGATCCAGAGACTGAAAAGGCGCTTGATCGTTTTGCCAGTCGCTCCCGTCGGAGCAAGAGCGATATCGCCCGTGAAGCAATTCGGCGTTATGTCCGGCAAGGCGATTTAAAACTTGTCGCAGAAGCCAGACTTCAATCGCTCCGGGCCGCCAAAAAGGGCTGGTCGGTCGAAGATGAGGCATGGAGCGATTTGGCGGCGGCGGACGATGATGCCGCTCGGCGCCCAGCTTCATGAAACGAGGTGAAATCTACACCTTCATGGGAAAAGGCGATTTCTCTGGCAAACCAAGACCCGGACTGATCGTGCAAAGCGATCTTTTCAACGAGTATCATCTCTCGGTCACGGTCTGTCCGATCACGTCAGAACTGACAGGCAATCATCTTTTTCGGATTCTTGTCGAACCCAACGAAGGCAACGGCCTTGAACTTGAGAGTGAAATTGAAATCGACAAGCTCCAATCGGTTCGGACCGACCGAATTGACCGATTTGTTGGGGTTCTTGCCGATGAACACCTTTTGGTGGTCGACGAAGCATTAAGGCTTTGGCTAGATCTTTGAAAGGCACAGTCAAACAACCGAGCGGAGCGGTTGCGCCAGTCAAGTGCACTGGTTATTGGCCGCCGCAACTCCAACCGACGTATTCATAGGACAGTTCCATGACCCCCACCGAGATGACCGCCAAATTGGCCGCCGGTAACGGCTTTATTGCCGCGCTTGACCAGTCGGGTGGCTCGACCCCCAAGGCGCTCGCGGGGTACGGTGTCGGAGATGATGCCTGGTCCGACGAAGCGGGGATGTATGGCCTGATCCATGAAATGCGCAGCCGGATTATCCGCTCGACTGCCTTCACCGGCGACAAGGTGATCGGGGCGATCCTGTTCGAGCGGACGATGGACGGCAGCGTCGATAGCCTTCCGACCCCGACCGCACTGATCGCCAAGGGTGTGGTTCCGTTCATCAAGATCGACAAGGGGCTTGAGGACGAGGCCAATGGGGTTCAGCTGATGAAGCCGATGCCCGAGCTTGATCCACTGCTGGTCCGGTCAAAGGCACTTGGGGTTTTCGGCACCAAGGAGCGCTCGGTGATCAATTCGGCCAATCCGGGGGGAATTGCCGCTGTGGTCGCGCAGCAATTTGAAGTTGGGCGTCAGGTGCTCAGCCACGGAATGATGCCTATGCTGGAGCCTGAAATCAACATCAAGAGCGAGACTCGCGCTGACTGCGATCAGATCATGCTTGGCGAAATCCTCAAGAACCTTGAAGGGTTGAACCAGCAGGTGATGCTCAAGCTTAGCCTGCCGGTCGTGTCGGGCACGTTCGATGCCCTGACCAGTCATCCCAAGGTGTTGCGAGTCGTGGCGCTGTCTGGCGGTTATCAGCGGCCTGAGGCTTGCGCCGAACTGGCGAAGAACAAAGGGATCATCGCCAGTTTCAGCCGCGCGCTGCTCGAAGACCTGCGGTTCCAGATGAGCGACGCGGAATTCGACGCCGCGCTGGGCGGGGCAATCGATGAAATCTACGCCGGGTCGATCGCCTAGAGCGTGATGGCATGGCATTGACCCGCCCTGACGGAGCCGATTTTGGCCTGTGGGGAGGCGCGAGGAGTGAGCGATGCCATAGCATCGTGATCGACGAGCAACGCTCCCACGGGCCAAAATCGGCCCGCCCCGGAGGGGTTGGGCTGCAAGGCCCCGTGGACAGCGTTGCGGCCCTTGCAGGGGCAATCGCCCCTGCTGCACGCCGCGCCTTGCCACGGGGCCTTGCAGCCCAATCAGGGTGGATCAATGCCATGCCATCACGCTCTAGCTCCCCCCGCTGAACTTGAACCCAAAGCGATAGTCGATCCTTCTGATCGGGTCTCCGCCCGCGACCTGATTTGGAGTCACTTCGACCAATTCGAGTGATCCGTCAGCGACCGGCACTGGCTTGTTGCTGGTGATCTCACGCGTGACATAGCCCGAACCGGTATCGATCCGCACGGTCAAGCGCACCTGCCCGGCCCAGACGCAACGGGCATTCATCGGGCAGCGGCTGTCTTCCATCACCGCCAACGGAGTTACCCTGGGGCCGCCCACATAGGCGGTCTGGCCGATGCCGGCGCGGGCAATGCCGTCGCGATCAGGTTGTATCGTGGTGCAGCCCATCAGCGCGGTTGCGAACAAGGCCAGCGAAAATACCGTTTTGCGTTTCATGAGGCCAGAATGCGCCAGGGCGATGAATGGTTCCGGAACACGCAGTAAGTCGCTAAGGGCGGCCTATGCCGAATTGCCAGCTTTACCTGATCTCGCCGCTCGATGTCGGCAGTTCCTTTCCTGACCGGCTCGCCCGTGCGCTCGATGCAGCGCCAGTGGCGGCTTTCCAGTTTCGGGTGAAGGGGCTGGATGAACATGAGGCCGCGCGGCTGGCAGAACCACTCCTGGCGATCTGTGCGGCCCGCGATGTGACGTTCATCGTCAACGATTCGATCGGGCTCGCCAAGCGGCTTGGTGCCGATGGTGTGCATCTGGGGCAGGGCGACGGTACTGTGGCCGATGCCCGCCAGCGGCTTGGCAAGGATGCCCAGATCGGAGTGACCTGTCATGACAGCCGGCATCTGGCGATGGAGGCCGGGGAGGCCGGGGCAGACTATGTTGCCTTTGGCGCTTTTTTTCCGACAGCCACAAAGCAGACCGAGTTCCGGGCTGAGCTGAACCTGCTTGACTGGTGGCAGGGGATTTTTGAAATCCCCTGTGTCGCGATAGGTGGGATCACGCCAGAAAACTGCGCTCCGCTGGTCGCAGCCGGGGCCGACTTTCTGGCCGTCTCAAACGCAGTCTGGGGCGGCGACGAAGCGGCGGCAGTACAGGCCTTTCACCGCATTCTAACGCGAATCTAACGCGGATTGGCCTGTGCTGCCAGACACCGGGCCGCAACTTGACCATCGGACTGAACACAGCCTTCGCCGTTC
>CALMBN010000318.1 GCA_937860195.1 uncultured Novosphingobium sp. | reverse complement strand
CCATCTGGCAGCGACGCCTGACCCCCGACGATCCCCTGGTGCTGGCCGGGCTCAACAACCTGGGAGTAGGCCTGCAGCTCCTCGACCGCTTCGCCGAGGCCGAGCCGCTCCACCTCCAGGCCCTCGAGCGGCGCCGGCGGCGCTTCGGGGACGACCATCCGGAGATCGCGCAGAGCCTCGAGAACCTGGCCGTCAGCGCCCGCGGGCAGGGGCGGTTCACCGAAGCAGAGCGCTACGCCGGGCGCTCGCTCGCCCTCCGCCGCCGGGCCTTCGGGCCCGAACATCCCTATGTCGCCGACAGCCTGCGGGCGCTCGCGATCGTGGCGCGCGGCAGCGGCGCGATGATCTGGCTGGCATCGAGCGGTTCGGGGAAGTTGCTGGCGGCAGCGAGCTGCGGCGCAACCGCGTCCCAGTCTTCCAGCGCCTCCTGCAAGGTCCCAACCGGAGCCGGCGCACAGGCCGCTCCATCGGGCGAGACCACCACCAGGCGGCCGTCTTTGGTTCCATCACGCAGTGTTGCGAGGCGCATGTGCAATTCTCCCGATCAAGTCCATTGTGCCCGGTTAGTCAGGCCGGTTCTAGTGAACAAAGGCATTTGGTCGATAGCCTTGCATCCAAACTATGCGATGGTTCAATAAGCACGGCTTGTGCAAGTGCGGCGCAAGATTGGAAAACGAGCGGAGTGTGACCATGGCCCAGTGGCTCAAGCGCGGCATGGCCGCAAATGCGAAAGCCGATGCCGACCGCAAGGTTCGCGATATTGTCGAGGCGGCGCTGGCCGATATCGAAGCGCGCGGCGATGCTGCAGTGCGCGACATGTCGATCAAGTTCGACGGTTGGGACCGCAAGGACTATCGCCTCAGCCAATCCGAGATTGATCAGTGCGTCAATGCCCTGACCCCGCAGGAGCGCAAGGACATCGAGTTCGCCCAGACCCAGGTGCGAAACTTTGCCCAGATCCAGCGCGATTCGATGCAGGATGTAGAGGTGGAAACCCTGCCCGGTGTGGTGCTGGGCCACAAGCATATCCCGATTCAAGCGGCGGGCTGCTATGTCCCTGGCGGCAAATATCCGCTGCTCGCATCGGCCCACATGAGCGTGATCACCGCCAAGGTCGCAGGAGTTCCGCGGGTCATCACTTGCGCACCGCCATTCCAGGGCGTGCCCGCCCGCGCAATCGTCGCCGCCCAAGCAATGGCCGGCGCTGATGCAATCTACGCGCTCGGCGGGATCCAGGCCGTCGGCGCGATGGCGATTGGCACCGAATCGATCGACCCGGTCGATATTCTGGTTGGCCCGGGCAACGCCTTTGTCGCCGAGGCCAAGCGCCAGCTCTATGGCCGGGTCGGGATCGACCTGTTCGCTGGCCCGACCGAAACCCTGATCATCGCCGACGAGATCGGCTGCGATCCTGAAATGGCTGCGACCGACATCCTTGGTCAGGTCGAGCATGGGCCGGACAGCCCCGGCGTGCTGCTGACCAACAGCGAAAAATTCGCCCGGGCAACCATGGCAGAGATCGAACGGCTGCTGCTGATCCTGCCCACCGCAGATCATGCCCGCAAGGCCTGGGAAGCCTATGGCGAAGTGATCGTCTGCGACAGCTATGAAGAGATGGTCCAGGTCGCCGACCAGATCGCCAGCGAGCACGTGCAAGTGATGACCGCCGATCCCGACTATTTCCTGAACAATATGACCCAGTACGGCGCGCTGTTCCTCGGCAACCGCACCAACGTCTCCTACGGTGACAAGGTGATCGGCACCAATCACACCCTGCCGACCAAAAAGGCCGCGCGCTACACCGGCGGATTGTGGGTCGGCAAATTCCTCAAGACCTGCACCTATCAGCGCGTGCTGACCGACGAGGCGAGCACGCTGGTCGGCGAATATTGCAGCCGATTGTGCGCCCTCGAAGGCTTTGCGGGGCATGGCGAACAAGCCAATATCCGGGTGCGCCGGTTCGGCGGGCGCAATGTCCCTTATGCGGGGCAAGCTGAGCCGAGCGAACTGACCCGGGCGTGACGCTACCCAAAACGCCCTCCTTTCGCCTCGACGGCAAGCGCGCGATCATCACCGGGGCGGGACGCGGGATCGGGCTGGCTGCGGCTGCCGCCTTGGCCGATGCCGGAGCGGAAGTGACCCTGATCGCTCGAACCTCAAGTGAAATTGAGGTTGCAGCAAAAGAGCTTGGCGGTGCAGCAATTGCTGCAACCCTGGACGTGTCCGATCTGTCCGCTGTCGCTGCGTTCTTCGCCGCGCGCGAACCGTTCCATGTGCTCGTCAACAACGCCGGGACCAACCGCCCCAAACCGCTGTGGGACGTGACCGAGGCCGACTATGACGCGGTGCTCGATCTCAACCTCAAGTCGGCGTTCTTCGTTGCCCAGCATTGCGCCAAACGCCTGATCGAGACCCATACCAAAGGCAGCCTGATCCACATGGGCAGCCAGATGGGCCATGTCGGCGGGCCGAACCGCTCGCTCTATTGCGCGAGCAAGTGGGCGCTTGAAGGGATGAACAAGGCCATGGCACTCGATCTGGCCCCGCACGGGATCCGCTCTAACACGATCGCTCCGACCTTTATCGAAACCCCGATGACCGCACCGATGTTTGCTGACCCGGCGTTCAAGGCCAGTGTGCTCAGCAAAATCAAGCTGGGGCGGATCGGCACGGTGGAAGATCTGATGGGCGGTGTGCTATTCCTCGCCAGCGATGCGTCCGCCCTGATGACCGGAACCAGCCTCGTTCTCGACGGCGGCTGGACCGCTGAATAGACCTTACAAGGAGAACTCTCATGACCCGACGCTATGTCGACCTCTCGATGACGCTCGAAAACGACATCGTCAGCGATCCACCATTCCTCAAGCCGACAATCACGTACGAGGTCCACGCCGACACCAAGCATGAACTCGGCCATTGGTTCGATCCGGAACAGGCGGAGGGCATGCATGGTGGTCAGCCGTTCTGCGCGGCTGAATGGGTCAAACTGACCACTCATAGCGGCACCCACGTCGATGCGCCGTGGCACTATCACCCAACCCAGGATGCCGCCCTGCCCGGCGGTTCACGCCCGGCCCAGACGATCGACCAGATGCCGCTCGAATGGTTCTTCAATCCTGGTGTGAAGCTCGATTTCCGCGACAAGCCGGATGGCTACGTGGTTACCGCGCAGGACGTGGAAGATGAATTGAAGCGCATCGGCCATGATCTCCAGCCGTTTGACATCGTCGTGGTCAACACCGCCGCCGGCATGGCGCTCGCCAACCGCGACCCGAACTACGTTGGGATCGGCGCTGGCGTTGGATATGAGGCGACGATGTACCTGCTCGAACGCGGCGTGCGCGTAACCGGCACCGACGCCTGGAGCTGGGACGCGCCGTTCAGCCACACCGCCGAAAAGGTCAAGGAAACGAATAACCCGAAGCTGATCTGGGAAGGCCATCGCGCGGGCGTCGACATCGGCTATTGCCACATTGAAAAGATGCACAACCTCGAAGCGATTCCTTCGACCGGGTTCATGATCTCGTGCTTCCCGCACAAGATCAAGGGCGCATCGGCGGGCTGGACCCGCGCTGTCGCGATCTTCGAGGATTGATGGTGAGCGCAGCGCCGATCCTCGATTTCGACCCGTTCGACGAGACGGCGCTGGCCGATCCCTATGCGCACCACGATGCGCTGCGCGATGCCGGACCAGTGGTCTGGCTTCCCGTCATTGGCTGCTATGGCATGGCGCGTTATGCCCAGGTCCAGCCGGCGCTGAAGGACTGGCAGACATTCGTTTCCGGGCGCGGGGTCGGCCTGTCCGACTTCGCCCGGGAAGAGCCATGGCGGCCACCTTCGTTGTTGCTCGAAGCCGATCCGCCGCTGCACGACCGGACCCGCGCGCTGATGAACAAGGTTGCCAATTTGGCCAGCCTGAAGGCCGCGATGCCAGTCTGGCAGGCCAAGGCTGATGCCTTGGTCGAAACCCTGTTGGCCAAACGCCAGTTCGATGCCGTGGCCGAACTTGGCGAGGCTTTTCCCTTGCTGGTCTTCCCCGACCTGATCGGCCTGCGTGAGCAAGGCCGCGAACATCTGATCCCATATGGCACCACCGCCTTCAACGCGTTCGGTCCGCGCAACGCCCTGCTTGAAAAGTCGCTCGCTGCGGCAGTCGAGGCAACCGCCTGGATTGCCGACAGCTGCAAGCGGGAAAATCTGACCGAGGGCGGCTGGGGCAGTCAGGTCTATGCCGCAGCCGATCGGGGTGAGTGCAGCCATGCCGAGGCCGAACGGCTGGTCCGCTCGTTCCTGACCGCCGGGGTCGACACCACGGTCAACGGGATCGGTAACATGGTTCACGCCTTCGCCCAGCACCCAGAGCAGTGGACGAAGCTGCGCGGCGAACCCGCACTGGCCAAACGCGCCTTCGAGGAAAGCCTGCGCTGGGGCGGGACGGTGCAGACTTTCTTCCGCACCACCGCGCGGGATGTTGAGGTGGATGGCACGACCATCCCCGAAGGCAGCAAGGTCTTGCTGTTCCTCGCCGCCGCCAACCGCGACCCGCGCCATTGGGGCCGCGCCGACCAGTTCGATATCACCCGCAGCGCCAGCGGCCATGTCGGGTTCGGGTTCGGGATTCACCAGTGCCTGGGCCAGATGGTAGCGCGGATGGAAGCCGAAGCGGTGCTGAATGCACTGGTCTGTCGCGTCGCCCAAATCCGTCCGACTGGCCCAGCCGAACGGCGGCTCAACAATACGCTGCATGCGGTCAGCAAACTGCCGGTGGAATTGGTTCCGATATGAGGAGTTTGTAGATTGGCCCGCTTTCTGCGCAATTGTTGGTATATGGCGGCCTGGAGCCACGAGGTCGGTGACGCGCTGCTATCCCGAAAAATCGCGGGAAATCCGACCGTGCTTTATCGCAAAAGGGACGGCTCCGTCACAGCCCTGCTCGATCGCTGTCCGCACCGTTTCGCCCCGCTCAGCCTTGGGTCGCGCGAGGGCGACTGCCTGGTCTGCCCCTACCACGGCCTGACATTCGACGCGCAGGGCCAATGCGTCAGGAATCCGTTCTCGGAGCATATCCCGAAAGCAGCGCAGATTGAGAGCTGGACCTGTGCCGATCGGGATGGAATCATCTGGATGTGGGGCGGCGATCATGCTGCTGCCGACCTGTCCAAAATTCCGGATTTCAGCGCAGTGCGGGACCAGCCGGGCCGCAAGGTCCTACGCGGCTACACACATGTAAAGGCGGGCTACGAGTTTTGCACCGACAACCTGATGGACCTCAGCCATATCGAGTTCGTCCACAAGGGTACGTTTGGCGGCGAAGGGGTGATCTTTTCGGGATGCCACGAAGTGATCGACGAGGGCGAGACCCTGCATTCGAATTGGTGGATGCCCGGCGTTCCGGCACCGGCACCCACCCGGCCGCCGTTCGCTGAAGGCCAATTGACCGATCACTGGCTTGACATGCGCTGGAATGCCCCGGCCTCGATGCAGCTCAAGCTTGGCGCGACCCTCCCGGGCCATCCGCGCGAGGAAGGCTACAACATCGGCGGCCAGGCCCACATCGTGACGCCCGAAACCGAGAGCACCTGCCACTATTTTACCTGCAACGCCCGCCACAATGATGTCGACAATCTCGAACTCGACGCGATGTTGAGCGGCTTGTTCGCGCAGGCCTTTGACGGCGAAGACAAACCGGTCATCGAGGCCAGCTTCGCCAATCTGGACGGGCAAGACTTCTGGGCCGCAAAGCCGCTTTCGCTCGGGATCGACCAAGGCGGCACGCGCGCGCGCCGGAAAATCGAAGCACTGCTCAAAGCAGAAGCGGCGCATGCCTGAATTCACCTTCCACCACGGCGGGGTATCAGTCCCCAGCCTCGATGATGCGATCGAATGGTACTGCCGGGTGCTAGGCTATGAGCTGGAAAAGCGCTTTTGGATCGAAGCCGCGCGCAGCCACACCGCCATGCTCCGCAAGGGCCCGCTGCGGTTTGAACTGTTCGAAGTCGAAGGCGCCGCCCCCCTGCCCGATGATCGCCGCCATCCGCCGAGCGATCTCAAGACCCATGGCAACAAACATCTGGCGTTCCGCGTCGAAAACCTCGACCTGTTCCTGGCGGAGATGGAAGCCAAGGCGGTGGACGTTGCCTTTGTGGTCAGGGAAGAGTTCGGCAGGGGCTGCTTCATCCGCGACTGCGCGGGCAACCTGATCGAGTTTGTCGAGGAAAACAGTGCCTAACTATACCCCGTTCGTGTCGAGCAAAGTCGAGACACGGTAAGCGGCATCTCGACTTCGCTCGATGCGAA
>CALMBN010000317.1 GCA_937860195.1 uncultured Novosphingobium sp. | reverse complement strand
ATCAGCACTTCGCCTGGCCCCGGTGCTGGCAAATCAACTTCGCGCCACTGGATCACCTCCGGCCCGCCGGTCTGCTCGATATAGGCTTGAGTCGCGCGCATCGGTCTGGGTCCTCTTGCTGGAAGTCGGGCAAAGTGTGGCAGACTGCGGGGGTGGAGGAAAGGGATGTCGGAGGCAGAGTGCGGTGGGGGAGGGGCTAATTAGTATAGTGTCCCCGGAATTCCCAAAGAAGCGACAGGAAGGTGAATTAGGTGCGCTGTCACCGTAATCCAAATTTGAATGCAAACCAGCGTTGTGGCAGACAATAGGCAACGGAGCATTTGAATGGATACCAGAGCCGAACTTCTGATCGACGAGCTAACAACCCATCCGGTGGGGCAGACTCTCGATTTCCCTTACTGGCGCGAACGGTTCCAGGCACTTTTCAAAGAGCAGCTCGACGAGACTAGCCGCATCACGTTGCTGGCCGCGTATGCGGCGTTGCTAGATATGATGGAGCGCGGCTTGGTAGCCCAAGACCGTGATCCAGCAGCCTTCCAGAACGCCCGAAAGGCGGACTGGAATGCGCTGTGCATCCAAGAGGCATTGCATCGCAGCGGAACAGAGTTGTTCCACCCAGCTGATCTTAACGAGATAGTTCAGCGCGAGGTTGAAGCCGGACGCATGGGCGAGAGTGATTTCACACAATTCGCTGCTGCCGGCGCCGCCGTATTTGGGCCATCGCCTTCACAGGTGCAGCCCCAAAAGGGCTTCTTTCGGAGGCTATTCGGCTTCTTAGAGAAATAGGCGGTTAGCTTACAATCTGAAATTACGGTGACAGTGCACTTAATTGCATTTGTCTCAAAGAATGATTTGACTAACGTCTTTCCCGCGTCGAGCGATGGAGATAATTAAATGCACTGTCACCGTAATCCTGCTCGATAAAGGCTTGAGTCGCGCGCATGGAATTCCCCTTCTCACTCAACCTAGCGCTGCCGGACCAAGGCGCAACCGAAGCAGTTTGAAAAAAATTGGGTGAAGGTAACCGAACCGCGGGGTCGGCGCGGTTGAGGCCAACGAGACCAAGGGGCCAGGGAGGTGCCTGTCAGCAGCGCGTGCGCAAGTTTCCGTCCATTGGTCGCAGGCCAACTTGTCGGCAAGCGATTGGTTCGGTAGGACTCAGTTGAGCTTGGCAGTCGTTCATCGCGGTGTAATTTGACGATGTCCATGCAGTGCATATCTATTCGCCGAAAAGGGCCCGCCATGAGATTGATTTCGCCCGTGATTGCCACGGCAAGCATAGTGATGCTGGTTTTGCTGGGGTCAGGACTAACAGCCCAGACCCCAAGTCCGGCAGTGCGCGGCAAGCAATTGTTCGCGGCTTGCGCTGCCTGCCATACGGTCAGCGCAACCGCTCCCGCCAGACTGGGGCCACACCTGCAAGGCATCGTCAAGCGCCGGTCCGGCGTCGTTGCTGGCTTCAAGTATTCCGCTGCGCTCAAGGCCAAAAATATGGTTTGGTCCGAGGCGAACCTGGACAAGTTCCTAACCCGTCCCGCGACGCTGGTTCCCGGCACGACGATGATCTACGCCGGAATGGCCAATCCGGCTGACCGCAAGGCGCTGATCGCCTACCTCAAAAAGCCGGTGCCTTGATCGGACGCCGTTGACCGTCGTCGCGATCCTTGGTGCAGGGCTTGCGCGGCGGTTTGGGTCATGCAAGCTGGAAGCCCAGCTTCATGGGCGGCCCTTGGGGATTTGGCCGGTTGAAACTGCGCTGACGCTTGGCGTTCCTGTGGTCTACGTTACAGGGCCTGATCAGCCGACCTTTCTGAAATTCGGCGCTGTGACGACAATCACAAACCCCGATCCGGTGCGCGGACTGGGCAGTTCGATTGCGCTCGCCGCGCAGCATGCTCAAAGGGCTGGGGCCAGGCAACTGCTGATCATGCTGGGCGACATGCCGTTTGTCTCAGCCGGGACTTTGCTGCGGCTGATCGAACTGGCCTCGATGGGCGGTTCCAGTGCGTGCCAGTATGGTGACGACACCTTTGGTCCACCGGCTTGTTTTGGCAGGGAGCTGTTCGCCAGGCTTGAACAGCTGGATGGCGACAAGGGCGCGCGGGCCTTGCTACGCGAGGCGGCGACGCTTGCCGTATCGGCGTGCGAATTACGCGATGTCGATACGCCCTGGGACTTGGCGGACCTTAACCGGCAACCGCCAGCCGGGTGACGGCAGGCTCAGAAGCGCAGGCCTGAACATAACGGTCTGCAAGTTCAGCCAGGATCGACAGCGCCAGCGTCGCCGGATCGCGCGTCGCCGGGATCAAGCCGATATGGCCGGATAGCCGGGCGAGGGCCGCTTCGCCGCAGCCTGCTGCCCGCAACCGTTGAAGTCTTGCTTCATGGGTCCGCAGACTGCCAATCGCGCCGCAAAAAAGCGCGGGCTGACGAAGGGCCCGCGGCAACAGCGCGTCTTCCCAATTGCGGTCGTGGAACAGGAAAACGAACGCGGTCCATGGGTCACCGGTCAGCTCTTGCAATCCGTTCAGATGCGACAGGGGCCGTGCTGCGTGTCCCTGCCGACGTAGCTCCTCGACCAGATCGGCTTGCGGCGAATGGGCTTCGATTTCGGCCCCGAAAGATGCCGCCAGGCGGACAAAGGCTGAAAGGTCTTCGCCTTGTCCCAAGGCCACAATCCGCAGCGGCGGGAAAAGGTCGAGCGCAAATCCCGGGATGCTCCATCCGACTTCTTTGGCGGAAACAAACAGCCGGCTGCTTTGCCGGGCTTGCAACCGGCCGATTGCCTCCCGCAGCACGGCAGGGCTGGGCCGGGGTGTGAACAGCAAGTCGATCCCGCCACCGCAGGGCAGGCGAACGTCGATGTAAGGCGATCCCAGCCCGAACCGCACTGTCCGCCCGAACCCGGCTTCCAGCATTTTCTGCGCCTCTGCAACAATCGCCGTTTCGATGCATCCGCCTGAGAACGAGCCGATCGAACGGCCAGTGGATGTCACGGCCATCTGGGTGCCGAGCGAGCGTGAGGCGCTGCCCTCGATCCCCACCAGCGTCACCAGCGCGACTGACTCGCCTAGCTCAAGCCAGTCCAGCGCCTGTTCGAGCACGGCCAATGGCGAAGCTGCGATCACGCCTTGAGCATCGCTTTGACATAGTCCGGCTTCAGCGGCAGGCGGCGGGCAGGTTTGCCGGTCGCATCGTGAAACGCACCGGCAATTGCGGGAGCGGCGAGGGCATTGGCGCTTTCGGAACCCTGACCATAGATTTCTGCCCCGGCCCACGGTGCAATCACGATCTTCAGATCGGGCATTTCGGCCATGGTGAGAATTGGATAGCCTGACCAGTCGGTGCTGGTGATCGCACCTTCGTCGAAGGTCACCTCTTCGTGCAACGCTTCACTGACCCCCATCAGGCATCCGGCCTGAACCTGCCGGCGCAGTTGCAGCGGGTTCACGACAATGCCGGGATCGGCGACCAGAGTGATCCGCTCGACCTTCACCTCGCCAGTTTCAGGGGTGACTGCAACATGCGCAGCGCAGGCCCAATAGCCGTTGTCGCGCAGCATCATCGAAACCCCTCGTCCGCGCACGACTGCCTTGCCTTTGGCGTTGGCCTTGGGGGCGGGGGAGGGACGCGAATCCCAGCCGTCTTCTGTGCGCAACCGTTCGAGCACCGCCTTGACCCGCAGATCGTCGGTGTGATCGATCCGGAACTGAAGTGCATCTTTCCCGGCAAGCGATGCAGCCTCGCTGATCGCCACTTCGCGCGGGAAGTTTTGCTGGAACTGGATCGGGGTGCGCATCGAATGGTCGCGCAGGCCGACTGCGAGCGGCGATTCGATCTGCCCCAGCTGCGGCGTGCCCCGGCCGGTTTCGGAAACGGTAGTGACCGTCCCATAGACCCAGGCATCGGCAATCCCGATCTGGGTGGTGTGGACTGGAACCGGGTTCTTCTCGTGCGGTGGATCGATGGCGGGAAGACCGGCCAGCAGCGCCCCGATCAGCCGGTCATCCTGCATCGGCGGGCCAGAGGGAACACTCTGATAGGCCGCGATCTTACCGGCAGGGTCCAGTTTGATGCTGATTTCGGAAACCATTGTCGAGCTTTGGGTCGACCACTGCATGTCGTCTGCCCGCATCCATTGCACCCGGACGGGAACGCCCAGTTCGCGTGAGAGCAGCACGGCTTCGCATTCCGATCCGGCATTGCCGCCGTTCGAGCGCCCGAAATGTCCTGGTCCGGGATAGGTCTTGACCACCACCGCGTCGTTGCCTTTGCCAAGCATCCTGGCGATCCCCGCGCGCAGGAACTGCGGGTTCTGAGTGTGGGTGTGGAGCACAACAGAGCCGTCCGGCTGGACATCAGCAAGTGAGACAGTCGGGCCGATCGGGGCATGCTTCTTGTAAGGCATGAAATAGGTCGCAGTGTGAGTCTTTGCGCCGGCAGTGGCGGCGAAATCACCCTTGCTGAACTTGCTTTTGGTCGGGGTGATTTTGGTCCAATCGACCTTATTTTGCAAATGGTCGAGCAGCCTTTCCGATCCAGGCAGGCCTTTCCAGTCGCTCCACCTGGTTTCGGCAGCAACGGCCAGAGCCGCCGATACGGCTTGCCATTCGTCCGGCGAAACCACCGCCAGCAGATTGCCGATCCTGACCAGCCTGGCACCCGGATAAACAGCGCTATCGAGCTTGCCGGGTTCGACCAGTGTCGATCCCAGAGTGGCCGGGTGGATCACCCGCGCATGGAGCATGCCGGGCAGTTTGACATCGCCGACCCACACGGTCTTGCCTGATACCTTGGGCCGGATGATCGGGTTGGTCACCGGCTGGCCCACCACGGTATAGTCGGCGGGCTTCTTCAGTGGCGGGTCACCGGTCACGAACAGCCCCGCGAATCCGGTCACCTCGCCCGCGACCGGGATGATCAGACGCAGGTCCTGCCCGGCAACGATTTCGGCGTAGCTGGCTGTCTGTCCACCGCCTGAAATAGCGCCGTTTGCCACCGACACGCCTGAACGCGGAACGCCGAACCGCTTCGCCGCAAGCTCAAGCACGGCCTCACGGGTATAGGCGGCTGCCTTGCGCAGGTTGTTCCCGGCGTAACGCAGCAGCCCGAACGTGCCACCGCCATCGGGAGTGGTGTCGGTATCGCCCGATACAACGGTGGTGATCGCTTCGACCGGGATCGACAGCTCCTCCGCTGCAATCTGGCGATAAGCGGTATAGATCGAGCTTTGCCCGAAATCACACTTGCCAGTGCGGATCAGGAAGGTACCATCGGCATGGATTTCAATCCAGCTGGCCGGTTTTGCGGCATCGAGCGAGCCGCTCCCGGCCGCTTTGGCCAGCTCAGGCGCAATGCCCATTGCGACGATCAGCGCGCCGCCAGCGCCAAGGAAGCCGCGACGACTGACCTGGGTGAGCCGCGCGCCGTGGATTAGGATTTCTTCGATCTGATCGGGTGCGGTGCTCATTTTGCGCCTCCCTGTGAAGCCAGCACAGCGGCGCGGTGCGCACCGTCAAGGATCGCGGCATAAGACCCGCAGCGGCAAAGGTGCGGTGATGGGCCCGAGGTGGTCAGCGCGGCCTTGATCTCAGCATCGCTGGGTTTGGGGTTCTTTTCGAGCAGCTCGGTGATCTTGATCATCATCCCGAACTGGCAAATCCCGCATTGCGGCACCTGCTCATCGACCCAGGCCTGCTGAACCGGGTGGAGCCGCTCGGGATCGGGTGCGAGGCCTCTGGCTTTGGTCCAGCGGTCCGGCAGGCCCTCAACCGTGGTCACCTCCTTGCCTTCCAGCGCAGAAAGCGGCGTGATGCAGGCGCGGATTTCCTCACCGCCAAGCAGCACAGAGCAGGCCCCGCATTGCGCCAGACCGCAACCGAATTTGGGAGTCATCACGCCCAGCTCATTGCGCAGGACATAGAGCAGCGGCGTATCCTCGGAAGCGCTCACTTCGCGCTGATTTCCGTTTACGGTGATCGTGACCATTCGATATCTCCTGGGTGCCGGACGATTCACTCCGACGCAGACTAAGCCTGACATTGCAGAACTAAAAGGGGTCCAATTCAGCATCGGCCAATGTCCGGCGTGCATGACTGTGGGCGAATGTGGTCATTCGGTGCCAACCTCCACCACAATCCGGCGATAACGGGTTAGTGCGGGCTTGCCCGAATCCGTTACGGCCAGAATCAGGTGAACGCCATTCCTGGCCGGACATGGAGCCAAAGGCAGCCACATCGGTGCACAGCGGGCGGTTATCGTCACCGTTGGGCGAGGCGAAAGCGCGCGCTCGA
>CALMBN010000316.1 GCA_937860195.1 uncultured Novosphingobium sp. | reverse complement strand
AACTGGTTGGCAGCGTGCCCAAAGTCTATGACGGGGAGCACGGCTATGCCGATACAGACACCGGCAAGGCGCTGCTAGCCCAGCCGGGCATTCCGGGTGCCGATCAACTGCTCAACGCCTACCATTACCTTGTCAAAGTGGGCACCGGCACGACAGGCCCGGGATTTGTCACACCGAAACAAGCCTATGTCGATCTGCACGGCGGGACCAAGCGGCAGTCATCATGGTACAACTACATCGACACTGCCGAGCGCTATAACGAGCCGGGCAAGTTCACCACGCTGATCGGCTGGGAATGGTCCTCAATGCCCGGCGGCGGCAATCTGCACCGGGTCATTTTTACTCCTGACGGCGCCGACAAGGCCAAGCAGTTCATGCCGTTCAGCCAGCTCGAAAGCGAACGGCCGGAAAAGCTGTGGGAATGGCTGGAAGCAACCAGCAAGGCGACCGGAGCCGATTTCGTGGCGATCCCGCACAACTCCAATCTCAGTTGGGGCAAGATGTTTGCCGGAACTGACAGCGATGGGAAGCCGATCACGGCAGAATACGCGCAAAAGCGGATGCGCTGGGAGCCGGTGGTCGAAACCACCCAGATCAAGGGCGATTCCGAAACCCACCCGGCACTTTCGCCAACCGACGAATTTGCCGACTACGAAAAATACAGCTTCGTAATGGTTCCGACCGGCCCGATCGCCAAGCCGGACGAGTCCGACTATGTCCGTTCCGCGCTGCGCCGGGGGCTGGAAGTTGAAGCAAAGACGGGCGTCAATCCATTCAAGTTCGGACTGATCGGTTCGACCGACGCCCACACTGGCATGTCGGCAATCGAGGAAAACCGCTTCGCCGGCAAAGGTCAGCACGACGCAACACCGCAGCAGCGCAAGGAGCCTACCGGGCTGGGATCGGCACGCGGCTGGGACATGGGCGCTGCGGGATTGGTAGCCGTCTGGGCGCCCAGCAATGATCGCCGTTCGATCTATGAGGCCTTCAAGCGCAAAGAGGTCTATGCCTCGACCGGACCGCGCATGGCAGTACGGATGTTTGCCGGTTGGAACTTTACCCGGCGCGATCTGGAAGCACCGCGCTATCCCCAGTCGGGCTATGATCGCGGCGTACCGATGGGCGGCGATCTGATCGGCCGAGGCCGCACGCCGAGCTTCATGGTCGAAGCGATGAAGGATCCCGATGGCGGCAATCTGGACCGGATCCAGATCGTCAAGGGCTGGGTCGATGCCAGCGGCAAGGCGCACGAAAAGGTTTTCGATGTGGTCTGGTCGGACGGGCGCAAACGCGGGCGTGATGGCAAGCTGGCGCCGGTCGGCAATACCGTCGATCTGAAGACCGGGGCCTGTACCAACACGATCGGGGCCGTGTTCCTGCGCACCTTGTGGCGCGATCCGGAATATCGGCCGGGACAGAAGGCGTTCTACTATGCCCGAGTGCTGCAAATTCCGACCCCGCGCTATTCGCTGTTCGACGCGATCCAGTTGGGGATCGATCCGAAATCAACCGGCAAGCCGCTGACCATTCAGGAACGTGCCTATACCTCGCCGATCTGGGTTGCGCCCAAGTGAGGCGCCGTCAGTTGATCGGGGCCTCACTTGTGCTGGGACTCGCGGGCGCAGTGAGCGCGCAGCACGGGCCGCCAGCCCGGCCAGTCACTCCGGCGCGGGAGTACTCACCAAACCTAAATGCAGATTATCCGGACCGGGTGTTCTTTGGCGATACGCACCTGCACACCAGCTACAGCTATGATGCCGGAATGATTGGTGATCGGCTGGGGCCTGATGAAGCTTACCGTTTTGCGAGGGGTGAAACTGTCACGGCTTCGCTTGGCCACAAAGCCCGGCTGCGCCGCCCGCTCGATTTCCTGGTGGTCGCCGATCATGCTGAATCGATGGGGATGGCACCGCTGATCGCCGCTCGCGATCCACTGGCACTAAATGATCCGGTGGGTGCACGGCTGATTCAACTGGTTGCCGCTGGCGAATTTGCGGCAGCCTATAAGCTTTTCAATGCCGAACGAGCGGCAGGTCGACCAGTCCTTCATAAGCCGGAAGTACGTCTGCCAATCTGGGAGAGGATCACCACGGCGGCCGATCGTTACAACGAACCGGGCAAGTTCACCGCGTTGATCGGCTATGAGTATACCTCGGCACCGGGTCGCAACAATCTTCACCGCGTAGTGGTCTTTCGCGACGGCGCGGAAAAAGCCGGTAAAGTGCTGCCATTCAGTGCAAACGAGAGCAGTGATCCTGAGAGGCTTTGGGATTATATGGCCCGCTATGAGCAGGATTTGGGCGGAAAGGTGCTGGCCATCCCGCATAACGGCAACCTTTCGAATGGCCAGATGTTCAGTGACAAGACCTTCACCAGCACCGAAATGTCGGCCGAGTACGCCCGGCAGCGTCAGCGCTGGGAACCGTTGTACGAAGTAACCCAGATCAAGGGTGATTCCGAAACTCATCCGGCGCTTTCTCCCAACGACGAATTTGCCGATTACTACCGCTGGGATCGCGGCAACTTTGGCTCCGAACTCAAACGCTCCGAAATGCTACCGGGCGAATATGCCCGTGCCGCGTTGCTGCGCGGAATGGCGTGGGAAGCCAAACAGGGGGTCAATCCGTTCAAGTTCGGTATGATCGGATCTTCCGACAGCCACACCAGCCTGGCCGGAACCACTGAAGACAATTTCTACGGCAAGGTCACCCAGATGGAGCCTGGCGGCGGTGATGTCCGCTATGATGAATCGATCATCGTGCCATTTGGCAAGGTCGATGGCACGCGGCAGTTCGGGTACGAATCGCTTGCCTCGGGATTGGTTGGGGTCTGGGCCAAGGCCAATACCCGCGAAGAAATCTTCGACGCGATGATGCGGCGCGAAGTGTTTGCCACCACCGGCACCCGGCTTCGAGTGCGGATGTTTGGCGGCTGGAACTTCACAGCCGCCGATCTGGCCGCACCCGATCTATCGCGCACCGCCTATGCCAAAGGTGTGCCGATGGGCGCCGACCTTAAGGGCAGCGGCAAGGCCCCC
>CALMBN010000315.1 GCA_937860195.1 uncultured Novosphingobium sp. | reverse complement strand
ACTCCAGCCTCGCCCACCAGATAACGGCCGAGTTCGATGCAGAACCGGGTTTCAGCCAGTACCGCTGGAAGTCTGGTGAAAGCACCCCCCAAAGCCGCACCAATTGCAGCGATATCAACAGGTTCGTCACCGGGGAAATAGGGAATCCCGAGCCCCCCGCCAAGGTTGCAATGCGGCAACGGAGTGCCGCTCGCTTCGGCCAGTCGCGCCGCGAGGGCCAGGGTTTGCGACTGGGCCTCGATGATCGCGGCAGCATCCAAGGCCTGACTGCCCGCAAATATATGAAATCCGCGCCATTCTGCGCCGCTAGCGATCACTTGGCGGGCCAGCTCGGGCACACGTTCGGCATCGACTCCGAACTGCTTGGCACCGCCGCCCATCTTCATACCCGACCCTTTGAGGTCAAAGTCAGGGTTGACCCGGATTGCCAGGCGCGGCGGGATGCCCAGCCTGGCTGCGGCCTCAAGCGCGCGGACGGCTTCCCCTTCGGATTCGAGGTTGATCGTCACGCCCGCAGCGATCGCCGTTGCCAGTTCGTCGGCCCGCTTGCCCGGCCCTGCAAAGCTGATCAGTGCCGGATCGATCCCGGCAGCACGGACGATATCGAGCTCTCCGCCAGAAGCGATGTCAAAGCCGTCGACCAATTCAGACATTGCCTGAATAACTGGCCCATATGGGTTTGCTTTGACTGCATAATGTATGCTCAGCCGTTCGGGCATCGCAGCCCGCAATTCAGCCACACGGCGTTGCAGGAGCTGGCGCGAATAGACAAACAGCGGGGTGCTTCCGGCTGCTCCGACGAGGTCCGAAGCTTTACAGCCGGCGATCGCCAGTTCGCCATCGATCGCCGCGTAGCCCGCCGGGATCGGACCAAGCGGCTTCACGCGACCAGTTCCTGATAAAGCCCGGTCCGGTCGATCTTCCCGTTTGGCGAGATCGGCATTGCCTTGCGCCAATGAATGACCTTGGGCTGCATGAAATTTGGTAGTTCTTTCAGTAAAATACGCGGCAATTCTTCCTCAGTACATGAAATGCCTGGAGCAGGCCGGACGACCAGATGGACTGCGTGCCCCAGTCGCTCATCGGGTATTCCCAAAGCGACCGCCTCTGCCACCAGACCGCTCGCCAGTGCCACCTCCTCAATCTCTGCTGGACTGATCCGGTTTCCAGCCGACTTGATCATCGCATCGCGCCGCCCAACGAAATAGAGCAAGCCATCGGGATCGCGCCAGACCCGGTCCCCGGACCAGACCGCCATTCCGCCATATTGCGACACTGCCGGGGCCGGTTTGAACCGTTCGGCAGTCCGCACCGGATCTTGCCAATAGCCTTGCGCGACCAGCGGCCCGCAATGGACAAGTTCGCCTGCTTCGAGATCTGCGGCAAGTTCCCCATCGTCAGCGATCACCAGAACCTCTGCATGGGGGATTGCTTTGCCCATCGAGGTTGGATGACTGTCAATCAGTGCCGGATCAAGGAAAGTGGATCGGAACGCTTCGGTCAGTCCATACATCGCAAACAGCCGGGCTTGCGGAAACAGACCGCGCAGTCGCTTGACCAGATCGGTCGTCAAAGCCCCGCCAGAATTGGTCAGACGGCGCAATTTCGCGGCGGTTTCGGCCGGCCAGTCCAGTTCAGCCAATTGCACCCACAGCGGCGGCACGGCGGCCAGCGTGGTCACGCCGTGCTTCTCAATCGCCTTCACCACATCCCGCGCAGTCAGGTAATCGAGCGGGACAACGCAACCGCCGGCATGCCACGTTGAAAGCAGCTGACTCTGTCCATAGTCGAATGATAAAGGCAGGACCAACAGCGTCACATCGTCCGCAGCGAGGCCCAGATAGGCTGCGACACTCTCTGCCCCAAGCCACATATTGGCATGGCTCAGCATCACGCCCTTGGGCCTTCCGGTTGAGCCGCTGGTGTAGAGGATTGCGGCCAGGTCGTCAGGATCCGCCTCGCTCGGCCCGTGCGGTTTGGCTGAGGTATACGCAGCAATCACATCGGCCTCAGGCATAACCGTGCAACTGGCATGACAATCGCCCGCTTCCAGGCCGTTGAGGCGCGCCCCAGTGCCGATCAGCAGCCTTGAACCGCTGTCTGCCAGAATATGCGCCACTTGCGCCCGCTTGAGCAGCGGGTTGATCGGCACGTGGACCAGCCCAGCCCGCGCCGCAGCGAGCGGCATCAGGCAGGTCAGTTCGCCTTTTGCAGCCCAGGTTGCGACCCGCGCGCCGGTTTCGGGAACCTGGCCCTTGAGCCAGCCCGCCAGCCGCGCAACACGAACCCTTAAGTCCTTGTGGCTTAGGGTGCTGCCACGCAGAATCAGAGCGGGCGCATCATCTGCCCCGCGCAGGGCAAGGTGGTCCAGCGGCCGGATTGCAGATGACGGGGCAGCAGGCACGGGTATTTCAAGGCTCCTGGGGGCAAGGGCAAGGCAAGTGATTTCGGTCGTTTATCACGATGATCTTAAAGAAGTCCAAGGTGATGCCGCACTTGCGGCCCTGCTTGCCGCGCCGCACGCCCGCGCACCGTTCGACCGGATCGAATGGTGGCAGGGTCTGGCAAAGCATTGCAATGTCTTGCCCTTGATTGCCGTTGCCCGCGAAGGCGAGCACCGCGCGGTTCTTCCGCTCATGCGACAAGGCCGCCAGATTCACGCGCTGGCCAATTGGTACAGCTTTCGGGTTGCTCCCTTGGCGACGCCGGGTGCAGATCTGACACCGCTGTTCACAGCCCTCGCCCGCGACCTGGCGGGCGAAGCACCGCACCTGATTCTGAGCCCGCTGCCCGACGAAAACGGCGAAACCAAAATGTTGGCGGGGGCACTGCGGGCGGCGGGCTGGCTCGTGTTGGTTGAGCAATGCGCTGTCAATCATGTGCTGGCGGTCGAAGGGCGAAGCTTCGCTGCGTACTTTGCCGCTCGTCCCGGACCGCTCCGCACCACATTGAAACGCAAAAGCGGCAAAGTCGAAGTCGAACTTGCCAACGGCTTCAACCCGGCACTCTGGGCGGAATACGAAGCAGTCTATGCCGCCAGCTGGAAACCCGACGAAGGCTCACCCGCGTTCCTGCGCACCTTTGCCGAGGCCGAGGGAGCCGCAGGCCGCTTGCGGATGGCCATCGCCCGGACCCAGGGCAAAGCGGTCGCCGCACAATTCTGGACCGTCGAAGGCAGCACTGCATTCATCCACAAGCTCGCTCACACCGAAGCGAGCAAGTCATTGTCCCCCGGCACCACCCTGTCTGCTGCCCTGTTTGAGCAGGTGATCGACCGCGACCGCGTGGCACTGGTCGATTTCGGCACTGGCGACGATGGTTACAAGCACGACTGGATGGAGCAGGTTCGCCCGCGCTACAGAATCGAAGCGTTCCGCCCGGGCTGGCCCGGAAACTGGCCGCTGATGACCAAGGCAGCCTTGCGAAAGATGGTGCAGCGCGGCAAGAGGCACTGACGTAACCACTGGTGGGGTAACAATGCGATCCGCAATCGACCGCAAGCTGCGCAAAATTCTCAGCGAGGTCTTGGGCCTCAAGCCCGGCCAGGCAGACGATTTCACCAGCAAGACCGGTCTGTTCGGTGCGCTTCCGGAACTCGATTCGATGGCCGTCGCAGGCCTTCTGACCGAGATGGAAGACCGGCTCGATATCGTGATCGATGAGGATGAGATCGATGCCGAAATCTTTGAAACCTATGGCAGCCTGCTCGATTTCGCGATTGCCAAGCAAGCCGACGCGTGAAGGCTGAGGCCTATCCCTGCCCCTTGCCCGGAGGCGCTGCGGCAAGCGAACTGGCGTTGGTGTTCGATCGCGACCGGGCAAAGCGCGTGCTGGTGGCCCCTGCCCTGTTTGACGAAGCGACCCGGATGCGGCGTTTCACCGTTGAAGTGATGCGACGGCTTGATGGTGCAGGGCTTGATTGCTTTCTGCCCGACCTTCCAGGTTGTAACGAGAGCGAGCAGGACCTGGCGCTGGTCGAACCCGAAGACTGGCGGATGGCGCTGGAAGCCGCCGCACGGCATTTCGGCGCAACCCATGTGCTGGCAATCCGTGGCGGCGGATTGCTGCTGCCGCCCAAGTTGCCCGGCTGGCACTATGCGCCGGTCAAGGGCAGCAGCCTGATCAGGACGCTGCTGCGGGCCCGGATCATCGCCTCACGCGAGGCGGGTGTTGATGAGGATGCCGCTACGGTGATGGACCAAGGCCTTAGCCTGGGCCTCGATCTGGCAGGCTATGCGCTTTCGGGGGAAATGCTGCGGCAGCTCGACCAGGCGCTCCCGCCCAGGCGCGCTGATCTGATCCCGCTCGATCAGGAAACGATCGGCGGCGGTGCGCTGTGGCTGCGCGCTGAGCCAGATGAAGACCCGGCGCAGGCGGATGCTCTGGCGGCGATCGTGTCAATGGCTTTGGCAGCGTGAACCGCAAGCATTTCTGCTTCGCCTGCGAAGGCCTGAAAATGGCTGCCTCGCTCGATATGGCGAGCGGAACCACTGGATTGCTGATTATCAGTGGAGGAAACGAACTGCGCGCCGGGCCGTGGTCCAGCCAGGCCAAGATGGCCGACAAGATCGCCGCTTCTGGCTTTCCGGTCCTGCGGTTTGACCGGCGCGGGGTGGGTGACAGCGAAGGTGCGAACGGTACCTTTGCCGCCAGCGGTCCGGATATCGCCGCAGCGATCACTGCTTTCCGTTCGCATGTTCCAACGCTCAACAAA
>CALMBN010000314.1 GCA_937860195.1 uncultured Novosphingobium sp. | reverse complement strand
ATGGTTTGGGGCGGACAGATCAACGTGATCACGCCCCGTTCGCGGCTGGCGCGCATGGCGTCGATCGCGGCCAGCTCGGCCAGGGTATCGCTCCGCGCCTTGACCTTGCTGGGCAGGAACCCGGCGAACAGGAACCGGTCGCTCGGTAATCCGGCAAGGGTAAGTGCGACAATTGCCGCGCTGGGTCCTGGTATCGACGTTACGATTATCCCCAGTTCCCGCGCCTTGCGCACCAACTGATAACCCGGATCGGAAATCAGCGGAGTTCCGGCGTCGCTCACCAGTGCGACCGGTTGCTCCGCGGCCAGTGCCAGCACATGATCGCGCGTCGCCACGCTGGCATGATCGTCATAGCGGATCAGCCTGTTCTTGACCCCGATGTGATGCAACAGTTTGCCGGTTACGCGCGTATCTTCACAGGCCACCGCAACTACGGCACGCAGCACCGCCGCACCCCGCGCCGAGAGGTCGGCCAGATTGCCAATCGGGGTCGCGACGATGTAGAGTCCGGGAGCAAGCGGTTGATCCATCGGCACAGTCATGGACCGCCTGTGCGGGAGCGACAAGCGATGATCGAAGCGCGAACGAACCGGCGCGGGCTGGGTTTGCTGATAGCCGTGGCCCTGTTGGCCGGATGCAAGGTGATCCCCAAGGCCCCGAGTGGCGGCACCCTGCCCGAACCCGGCCTGAGCGATGCCCTGCCCAAGGATCAGACTCGCCACCGGGTCGCGCTGTTGCTGCCGCTGTCAGGGCCTGATGCGGCACTGGGGATCTCGATTGCCAACGCCACGACCATGGCGGTGCTTGATACCAACGCCCAGAATCTGCGGATCACAACTTACGATACGGATGGCGGGGTCGCCCCCGCAGCCCGCAAAGCGTTGCAGGAAGGCAACAAGCTGATCCTCGGTCCGTTGCTGAGCGGAGACGTTGTGGTCGTCGCTTCCATCGCACGCGGTGCAAAGGTGCCATTGATAGCTTACAGCAGCGATCCTGAGGTCGCAGCGGACGACGTGTTTTTGATGGGCACAACGCAGGACAATTCGGTCTTGCGGGTGGTGGAATTCGCCAGGACAAAAGGAATCACGCGGTTCGCCTTGCTGGCACCAAAGAGCGGTTACGGGAAGCGGGTCGGCGCAGCGTACCATTCTGCAGTAACCGCGGTTGGCGGGACTCTGGTTGCCAGTGACAGCTATGATCTCGGCAACAATTCGGTGCTGAGCGCGGCGGCGCGCCTCAAAGCCAAGGGCGGCTTTCAAGCCGTATTGATCGCCGATGCACCGCGCGTCGCCGGACAGGCTGCGACCCGGCTTCGTGTCGGCCCTGGCAATCCGCGCATCATTGGAACTGATCTGTGGAGCGGCGATCCCGCAGTCAGCACTACGGCGTCCTTGCGCGGAGCCTGGTTTGCGGCGGTATCCGACACCCGGTTCCGTCAGTTCGTCAGCAGCTATCAGACCCGGTTCGGCGAAGCCCCGTTTCGGCAGGCCACGATGGGCTATGATTCGGTCCTGCTAACCGTCCGGATCGCCCGGGACTGGAAAGCCAACACCCCATTCCCTTATGCCCGCCTGGTCGATAGCGGCGGGTTTCTTGGGCTTGACGGACCATTCCGCTTTTTCGCCGACGGACTTAACGAGCGCGCGCTGGAAGTACGAGAGACCCGTGCCGGGGGTGTCACCATCGTCAGCCCTGCACCGGTGAAGTTCGTGGATTGACGATAACCGGGGGCACCCGCTTGCACGCTGGAATCCCGGCGTTCTATAGGCGTTCCCATGGCCCAAACCCCAGACGACCTGTTTGACAAGCTGCCCGCAAGCTCGGGCGATGCCTATGATGGCTCCGCGATCGAGGTGCTGGAGGGGCTCGAACCCGTCCGCCGCCGCCCGGGCATGTACATCGGCGGGACTGACGAGCGCGCTTTCCACCATCTCGCCGCCGAAGTGCTCGACAATGCGATGGACGAGGCCGTGGCAGGCCACGCCAACCGGATCGAGGTTACGCTGGAAGAAGGCAACCGCCTGACCATTACCGACAATGGTCGCGGAATTCCGGTGGATGAGCATCCCAAGTATCCCGGCAAATCCGCGCTTGAAGTGATTCTGACCACGCTTCACTCGGGCGGGAAGTTTTCGGGCAAGGCCTATGCCACCAGTGGCGGCTTGCACGGCGTCGGTGTCTCGGTTGTCAATGCGCTTTCGAGCCTTACCCGGATCGAGGTGGCGCGGAACAAGGAGCTTTACGCGCAGGAATTTTCGCGCGGGTTGCCGCTCGGTCCGCTCAAGCAGCTCGGGCCGACACCCAATCGGCGCGGCACATCAGTCAGTTTCGTGCCTGATCTGGAAATCTTCGGTGACGATGCAAAGTTCAAACCAGCACGGCTGTTCAAACTGGTTCGGTCAAAGGCCTACTTGTTTGCCGGGGTTGAAATTCGCTGGAAATGCGCAGCCACGCTCGCCAGTGAAGACGTGCCTGCCGAAGCTATATTCCAGTTTCCTGGCGGGCTGGCCGATCACCTGCGCGAACAGATCGGTACGCGCGAATGCGTCACTTCCCAATTCTTTGCGGGCACCCAGGACTTCCCGGGCGAGGAGCAAGGCCGGGTTGAATGGGCCGTGGCCTGGCCGCTGTGGTCTGACGGATCATACTCCTATTACTGCAACACGATCCCGACCCCAGACGGCGGCACTCACGAACAAGGCCTGCGTGCGGCACTGACCAAAGGCATTCGTGCCTTCGCTGACCTGATCGGCCAGAAAAAAGCCAAGGACATCGCCCCTGAAGATGTCATCACCGGCAGCGAAGTCATGCTCTCGGTCTTCGTGCGCGATCCGCAATTCCAGAGCCAGACCAAGGACCGGCTGACCAGCCCGGAAGCCGCGCGGATGGTTGAAAACGCGGTACGCGATCACTTTGACCACTTCCTCAGCGACAACATGGAGCGCGGCAAGGCGTTGCTGGGTGCTGTAATGGAGCGGATGGACGAGCGCTTGCGGCGCAAGGCCGAGCGCGAGGTCAAGCGCAAGACCGCGACCAACGCCCGCAAGCTGCGTCTCCCTGGAAAACTGACCGACTGCACCGGCGAAGGCGATGCCGAGACCGAACTGTTCATTGTCGAAGGAGATTCGGCTGGCGGCTCAGCCAAACAGGCGCGTGATCGGAAAACTCAGGCCATCCTCCCGATCCGCGGGAAAATCCTAAATGTCGCCAGCGCGACAGCTGATAAAATCCGCGCGAATTCTGAAATTTCCGATCTTGGCCTCGCCCTCGGGTGCGGATTCCGCAAGGACTGCAACGCTGATCAGCTTCGCTATGACCGGATTATCATCATGACCGATGCCGATGTCGACGGCGCGCATATCGCCACGTTGTTGATGACCTTCTTCTTTCAGGAAATGCCAGAAGTCGTCCGGCGCGGGCACCTCTACCTCGCCCAGCCCCCGTTGTACCGGCTGACCTCTGGAAAAGAGAGCGCCTACGCCCGCGATGATGCGCATCGGGCAGAACTGGAAGAGACGCGGTTCAAGGGCAAAAAAGTGGACGTCGGTCGGTTCAAGGGGCTCGGCGAAATGAACCCCGGCCAGCTCCGCGAAACAACCATGGACCCGAAAACCCGCGGATTGCTGAGGATCACCCTGCCCCCCGAATACGAAGGCCGTGCGGCGGTGAAAGATCTTGTCGACCGTCTGATGGGCCGCGATCCGGCGCAACGGTTCATGTTCATCCAGAACCGCGCGGGCGACATCGATCGCGACCTGATAGATGCCTAGGAGGCGCGTCCGACTGGATCACGCCCCCTAGCCAAAACAGTGCTACTTGGTTGCTGCGGCTGTCGCGTTTACGCCGACTTTCATGACTGCTGAGCAGCTTTTGACCAGACGCTCGGCTGAGCCGTCTTTCTTGCCGAGCATGGCGAGAATCCGTTCGCGGCGCGGCTTGAGAACCGCACCCAGATCCGAGACATCGCTTCCAGACAGATACTGCGCTGCGCTCAGATAACCGACCGCGTTGTTTGCTGCGGTGGCCTTGTCAGCTTCCTTGTCGGCAGCCTGAGCGAACAACACTTGCAGTGCGGTGCAATCGAGCAGGAGATCATACACGGCTGTATCATAGTCTGAAGCCTGGGCTGATACCTGCACGGGCAGCAAAGCAACGGCTGCGGCAGTCAACAGACCTGTGCCAGTGCGGTGGATGGAGTTCATTGGATAACCTTTCAAAGCAGTTGGACGCGCGTCCTCGGGCGTGATTGGCAAGCAAACACAGGATTTGCAAGGCTTACCTGCGCTGTTCTTCGGCCATGAAAATTCGCATTTCAGGGCTGATTTCCGCCATCGCAGCGAGTCTGCTTACGAATTTGCCCGATTCTGGCACAGCGAAATGCGCCGCGACCACTACGAGATCGGCCCATTCCTCGACAAACACGATTCTACGAGGCGCTTCGGAATCGACATGACAATTGTGCGCAATGCACCCCGGCTCTGCGCGCGAACGGCGGGAGTGTTCGATTCCCAGCGCCAGGGCTTCGTCGAAGTGTTCGGGACGGATCGTGACGCTGCCGGTGATGATGATCATTCGTGCAATCTACCGTTCAGATTGCGTTCTCCAAGTTCTAATCCATTGACAGGCTGCTATGTGACATTATCACATGCTGCTTGAGAGGAGACTTACCATGTCGCGCCTGCCCTTTGTTCTCGCCGCTTCGGCACTCGCTTTTACCACCGCTGCCGCTGCCGATACTGGGATCGACATCACAATCTATGCCGATAATCAGGCGCTGGTGCAGGATACCCGCGTGGTGACATTCGATGGCAAGGTCCAGAAGATCGAGTTCAAGAACGTCTCGGCCCAAATTCGTCCTGAAACCGCCAGTCTCGCCTCAAGCGACCTCAGGATCATCGAGCAGAACTTTGACTATGACCTGCTCTCCCCCGCCAAGATCATGGAGAACGCTGTCGGGCAGACAATCACGCTGGTCCGCACCAATCCGGCGACGGGCCAGGAAACCCGAGAGCAGGCGATAGTGCTTGCAGCGAACGGCGGGGTCGTGCTCCAGATCGGCAACCGGATCGAAGTGCTGCGAGATGATGGCCTGCCAGTCCGGGTGATCTTCGACAAGGTTCCGCCCAACATGCGGGCCGATCCGACTCTTTCAATCTCCGTGATCGGCGCGCCGGGCACGCGTGAGGCGGCGCTGCGGTACCTGACCCCGGGGCTCGGCTGGCGAGCCGACTATGTCGCGCTGTACGATGACAAGTCCGGCACGATTGATGTCCAGGGCTGGGTCACCCTGACCAATAATTCAGGCACCACCTACCAGAATGCCAACACCGTGCTGGTCGCTGGCACACCACGCCTGCTGGGCCAGGGTTACAACGGTGGCGGGCGCGGTTACCCCCAGCCGGGCGACAATGAGGGCATGGTCGAGGCCGGAACCGAAAGCGGCTCGCGTGAACGGCTGGGCGATTATTACCTCTACCCGCTGGCCGAACGGACCACGATTGCCAACCTGCAGACCAAGCAGGTGAGCTTCCTCAATGTCAGCGGCGCACCGGCCCAACATGGCTATGAAGCACGGTTCGGCTGGCTGCAAACCTCGGACACCCCGATCAGCGCGGCGACGATCTATACCTTCAGCAATTCCGCCAAGGGCGGCCTCGGCGATCAGCTTCCTGCCGGAGTGGTGCGGTTCTACATCCGCGATTCCAAAGGCCAGGCACAGTTCATCGGCGAGCATGCGATCGGCCACACCCCGATGGGGTCAAAGCTGGCGATCAGCACCGGCCAGGCCTTCGACGTGAAGGCTCAGCCGGTTGTTGAAGCGCGAACCAAGGTCAATGACCGGCGCTGGAAAACTTCGATGCGCTATACCCTGACCAATGCCCTGCCCAAGCCTGTGACGGTTCGGGTCGTGCAGAACGGGCTGTGGGGCGATGTAAGGATCAGCGCGGAAAGCCAGCGGAGCGAGCGGCGCGATGCGGATTCGGTGGTCTGGTTGGTGACCGTGCCGGCCAATGGCAAAACCGACCTTACCGCCACTTTCGACACCCGGTACTAAGCGGACTTCGTCACTGTGCCCCAAAACCCGTCCATCCTGAGCCTATCGAAGGATCGTTCGATCCTTCGGGACTTGCCTTTGGCCGGAAGGACAGGACGATGCTTTGACAAGCTCAGCATGAGCGGGTTCGGGTGGTTGGCGGGTTGCTTTCTCATGATGACATCCCTCCTGCCCGCGAAAGCGCAGCAAGTGCAACAGGTGACAGCTTCGGAGCCAAGTGACATTTCAGTGACGATCTACCGCGCACCCTATCGCAACGGCGGGTCAATCAGTTTGAGCGCACTGGGTGGGTTCGCTGTTGTTACCGAGACCCGCACGGTTCGGATTCCCGCAGGCCGGAGCAGTCTGCGATTTGTCGGCGTGGTCGACGGGATTCTTCCAGAAAGCGCGATCATCAGCGGCCTGCCCGGCAGCGTCATCGAAAAGAACCGCGATGCCGCCCTTCTCTCCCCTTCCTCGCTGATGCGCGCAGTGCGGGGCAAAGTCGTGACGCTGAAACGCACCGATCCGCGCACCGGCAAACCGGCCCTGGTCACCGGCGAGATTATCTCAGCCAGCGATCAGGGGGTCGTCTTCCAAACCGCAGCGGGCACAGAAAGTCTCCGCTGCACCGGATTGCCCGAGACGTTCCGCTATACCAGCGGTGCCGAAGGTCTGTCAGCAAGACCAACCCTGTCTGTGATGACCCGCAGCGCCAGGCCGATCATCGCGACAGTGACGCTCACCTACATTGCCGAAGGATTCGATTGGAGCGCCAACTACACGGCGCATATCAATCCCGACGGCAAGACCATGGACATTGGCGGATGGATCACGCTGGCCAACGGCAACGGCATGTCTCTGCCGAATGCCCGAACCCAGATCGTCGCGGGCGGACTGAATCGGGCTTACGTGCAGCGGTTCTATAACAATCAGCCGCAAGTTGTCGCCCGTTGCTGGCCGAGCCAGCGCACGCACCAGATCCCGCGAAAAGCAGAGCGGCCGTATGAGTTGGTCCGGCCCTATTTCCCGGATGATTTTGAGCGTATGGAGGAATCCGACGGAATGGTGATGACTGCGCAGCGCCGCAACAAGTCAGACATGATGCCGCCGCCTTCACCAGTGATGGCAATGGCGGCTCCGGCGCCACCCCCACCTCCGCCAGAACAGCTTGGAGACCTCAAGCTATACCGCGTGCCCCAGCGCACCACGGTTGCGGGGATGCAGCTGAAACAGACCCGGCTGGTCGAGCAGCAAGGCGTGCCGTTTGAGCGGATTCACACCACCGCAATCTCTGCAATGAACTATGGCTCGGGCACGGAGCAACCCGCCATTTCGGTGATCCTGCGGACCAAAAACACCAAGGCCAACAACCTTGGGTTGCCGCTTCCTGCCGGGGCATTTGTGATCGAGCAGGACCATTTCAACCGGACCATGCGGATCGCCGAGCCGCTGCTTCGCGATACGGCTGAGGATGAAAAGATCGAGCTTTTCTCGGGGCTTTCACCCGATGTCACGATCACGCGCAGGACAGTTCGGCGCGAAGGCAACAAGCACTGGGTCGAAGTCGAGATTGCCAACGCGCGGCCGGATGCGATCACTTTCGAACTCAAGGTGCCGACCTATGGTTTTCAAAAGATCGTCGAGGCCAGCGCACAGTGGGAAAAACGCGACGGCGTGCCGTTGTTTCTCGTCCAACTGGCATCTGGAGCCAGTGTGACACTGCGATTTGCAGTCGTTTCTGAATAGCTTGACCGCTCGTCCACCCCCGCACCGATCCAAGACCGCTTGCGAAGCTGCGCGTGCTCCCTTATCGCTTAACCGGACGATTAAATGAACAGGGAGTTCCCATGCGCTTCGAAGGCACCAGCAACTATGTCGCGACCGATGATCTGAAGGTTGCAGTCAACGCTGCCGTGCTGCTGCGCCGCCCTTTGCTGGTCAAAGGCGAGCCCGGCACCGGGAAGACTGTGCCCGCACACGAAATTGCCAAAGCCGTCG
>CALMBN010000313.1 GCA_937860195.1 uncultured Novosphingobium sp. | reverse complement strand
GCCGACCGGTGTCGGCAAGACCGAGCTCGCCAAGACGCTCGCCGAGCAGCTCTTCGATTCCGAGGCCAACCTCATCCGCCTCGACATGTCCGAATACATGGAGAAACACAGCGTCGCCCGCATGATCGGCGCGCCCCCGGGCTACGTCGGTTACGACGAGGGCGGGCAGCTCACCGAGGCTGTGCGGCGCAAGCCGTATTCGGTCGTCCTCTTCGACGAGATCGAGAAGGCGCATCCCGACGTGTTCAACGTGCTGTTGCAGGTGCTCGACGACGGTCGCCTGACCGACGGGCAGGGCCGCACGGTCGATTTCACCAACACGCTGATCATCCTGACCTCGAACCTTGGCAGCCAGTTCATCGCCTCATTGGGCGACGGCGAGGATGTCGAGAGCGTCGAACCACAAGTGATGGATCTTGTCCGTGCGCATTTCCGCCCCGAATTCCTGAACCGTCTTGACGAGATCATCCTGTTCCACCGGTTGGGCGCCAATCATATGGGCCCGATTGTGGAAATCCAGGTCGCTCGCGTGGGCAAACTGCTGGCTGATCGCAAGGTCACGCTCGACCTGACGGACGCCGCGCGCGCATGGCTGGGCCGGGTTGGCTATGATCCTGTCTATGGTGCACGGCCCCTCAAACGCGCCGTGCAGAAATATCTGCAAGATCCATTGGCCGACAAGATCTTGCGCGGTGAGGTGCTCGACGGCTCAACCGTCCGTGTGGACGAAGGCGACGGCGGATTGGTGCTTAAATAGCTTGTCCGGCCATGGAACTAGGAGACCAGTGAGAGGCGGGGCGATTCAGCCGCACCCAGCGTGACCGATTCTACCCCCGGGAGCACTTCGATTCGCGCGGCAAGCTCGGCATCGAGCGCCAAGTCGCGACCGAGGCGGAGTTTGGCCTCGCCAGTTGCAGTGGGAATGATTGCGATCAACTCGCCCCGCCCGCCGCGTGAACCTGCCACCAGCGCGGAAAGCGATACGAGTGCCGAAGCATCGGACAGGCGCAATTCGGCCTTGAGCCGCGTATTGGCAGCCAGCGCCTCGAAGAGTTGTAGCCGTTTCAGCGTGACACGGGGCGCTTCCTCACCGGGCTTGCGATCGAGCTCAACGGTGAGAAGCGCGCAGGCGCCGGTACGGCCCGCCTCTTCAAGTTCGTTGGACACGAGATCGTCAAAGCAGGTCGCAATGAACTGCCCGCTCGCGTCGGATAATGTCGCCATGGCATATCGGCGACCCCGTGCCGAAGTGCGCCAACGGACATCTTCGACGAGTCCGGCCATCACGGCCCCCGTGCGAGAACCATCGACGGGCGCGGGCAGCGAACAGATCGCCCCGAAGCTGCGGGCATGATGCGCATCGGCCAGATGGCGGTAACGATCGACCGGGTGCGCCGAAAGGTAGAAGCCGAATGCTTCCTTTTCCTGCGTCATTCTCTCGGCTAGGGACCAGTGCGCGCCATTGGGCAATTGAACCGCAGCTATGCTGGTTTCTTCACCTCCGAACAGCCCGCCCTGTCCGCTCACGCGCGCATTTTCGGCTTGGCCGGCAACGGCAATGATTGTTTCGGCAGATTGGAATACGCCCGCGCGCTGCGGCTCGATACCGTCGAACGCACCCGCCCCTGCTAGGCTTTCGATCTGGCGGCGGTTGAGAAGGCGCGCTCCGATCCGATCCGCAAAATCGTCAATCGAAGCGAACAGCCCATTGGCCTGACGCTCGGCGCATAGTGTCTCCATTGCGCCTTCACCAACGCCCTTCAGGGCGCCGAGAGCATACCGCACCGCCAACCGGTCATCGGCGCGCTGGACACTGAAATCGGCAATGCTGGCATTGATGCAGGGCGGCAGCAGCGCGACATCCAGCCGCCGCATGTCATCTGCGAAAATGCTGAGTTTGTCGGTGTTGCTGATGTCGAAGCTCATCGAGGCGGCGAAGAAGTCCTCCCGGTGGTGCGCCTTGAGCCAAGCCGTCTGATAGGCGAGCAAGGCATAGGCCGCCGCGTGACTCTTGTTGAAGCCATAGCCTGCAAACTTGTCGATCAGGTCGAACAGCTCGTTCGCCTTCACCGTATTGATCTGGTTGTGCTCGGCGCAGCCCGTGACGAAGGTTTCGCGCTGGGCGTCCATTTCTGATTTGATCTTCTTGCCCATCGCGCGGCGGAGCAGGTCGGCACCGCCCAGCGTGTAGCCCGCAAGAACCTGCGCCGCCTGCATCACCTGTTCCTGGTAGACGAAGACCCCGTATGTTTCGGCCAGGATGGTTTCGAGCAAGGGGTGCGGATATTCGATCACAACGCGGCCGTTCTTCCGGTCGCCGAACAGGCCGATATTGTCCATCGGGCCGGGCCGATAGAGCGAAACGAGGGCGATAATGTCCCCGAAGTTGGACGGGCGCACTGCGGCAAGGGTCCGCCGCATCCCTTCGGATTCAAGCTGGAAAACCCCGACGGTGTCGCCCCGCTGAAGCAATTGATAGACCTGTGGATCGTCCCAGGCGAGACCATCGAGGTCGATCTCGATCTCGCGCTTTTGCAGCAGCTGGACCGCCTTCTTGAGCACCGACAGGGTCTTGAGACCCAGAAAATCGAACTTGATGAGGCCAGTATCTTCGACATATTTCATGTCAAACTGGGTCACCGGCATGTCGCTGCGCGGATCGCGGTACAGCGGCACCAGCTGCGCCAGTGGTCGATCACCGATCACCACCCCGGCGGCATGGGTCGAGCTGTTGCGTGGCAGGCCTTCGAGCTGGACCGCAAGGTCGATCAGGCGTTTGACTTCGTCGTCATTGTCATATTCGCGCTTCAGTTCGGCAACGCCGTTCAAGGCGCGCGGCAAGGTCCAGGGGTCTTGCGGGTGGTTCGGGATCAGCTTGCACAGCCGGTCAACCTGGCCGTAGCTCATCTGCAAAATCCGCCCGGTATCGCGCAGGACCGCCCGAGCCTTCAATTTGCCGAAGGTGATGATCTGGGCGACGTGATCGTGGCCATATTTGGCCTGAACATAGCGGATCACTTCCCCGCGCCGGGTTTCGCAGAAGTCGATGTCAAAGTCCGGCATCGAAATGCGTTCCGGATTGAGGAAGCGTTCGAACAGCAAGCCCAGCTTCAATGGATCAAGATCGGTAATCGTCAGCGCCCAGGCGATCACCGAACCGGCCCCCGAACCGCGCCCCGGTCCTACCGGAATGTCGTTGTCCTTGGCCCATTTGATGAAATCGGCCACGATCAGGAAGTATCCCGCGAAGCCCATCTTGTTGATCACCCCGGCTTCGAAATCGAGCCGGTCGAAATAGACCTGACGGTCCTCCGCGGTCAGCTCCGGATGGGGCGTGAGGCGCCGCTCCAGCCCCGCGCGGGCGTCATCGATCAGCATCTGCGCTTCGCCTGCGGCATCCCCGGCCAGGCTGGGCAGTAGCGGCTTGCGTTTGGGCGGTGCGAAAGCGCAGCGCTGCGCGACAACCAGCGTATTAGCCAGTGCCTCGGGCAAGTCAGGGAACAGTTCGGCCATCATCGGCCACGATTTGACCCACCATTGCGGGTTCGACCGCGGGCGATCGGCGGCATCGACATGGGTCGAATTGGCGATGCACAGCAAGGCATCGTGCGCGGCGTAGAACTGCGGATCGCCGTAAGCCGCCGGGTTGCTTGCCACAATCGGCAGGTGTCGCGCATAGGCTAGGTCGAGCAGTGCCGCCTCGGCCGCTTCTTCAACCGGATCGTCGCGGCGGGCTATTTCAATGTAGAGTCGGCCCGCGAACAGCGATTCCAGCCGGGCGCAGTATTGGTTCGCCGCCTCGCGCTTGCCCTCGGCCAGCAGCCGCACCAGTGCGCCTTCCCCGGCGGCGGTCAGGCAGATCAATCCCGCGCTGTGGCCTTCAAGGTCGGCCAAAGTGACATGCGGCTCCAGCTCAAGCGGTCGGTCCAGATGGGCGCGGCTGACCAGATGGTTGAGGTTGTTCCAGCCGGTTTCGTTCTGGGCGTAGAGCGCCAGCCAGTCGATTTGCTCATTGTCAGTCCGCCGGACACCCAGCAATGTCCCCAGGATCGGCTGCACCCCGGCTTCACGCGCCGCCCCGGCAAATGCCATCGCGGCGTAGAGCCCGTTGCGATCCGCCACCGCAATCGCCGGAAACCCGCGCTCGGATGCCAGTCTGGCGACCGCTTTTGGATCGATCGCTCCCTCGAGCAACGAATAGCTGGAAAGCACACGCAGCGGAACGAAGGGTTGGTAGGCCATGGATGCAGCCTAAGAGCCGCCGAGGGGATTCGCAAAACGCCGTCCCCAGCCTTATCCCCCGGATGGAGCATGGCCGTGCGCTAAAGCAGCTTCGCAATATCCCGTTCAATCGCTGCGGGCTTGTCGGTCGGGGCGTAGCGGCGCACCACTTTGCCGTCGCGGCCGATCAGGAACTTGGTGAAGTTCCACTTGATCGATTTGCTCCCCATCAGGCCCGGAGCCTCACTCTTCAGCCAATCATAGAGCGGCGGTGCGCCTGCGCCATTGACCTCAACTTTGGCCATCAACGGAAAACTGAGGCCGAAGTTGACCTTGCAGAACTCCGCAATTTCATCCGCGCTGCCCGGTTCCTGCCCACCGAACTGGTTGCAGGGAAAAGCCAGCACTTCAAACCCTTGCGGACCGAACTTCTTGTGGAGTGTCTCCAGCCCATCATACTGCGGAGTGAAGCCGCACTTGCTCGCGGTGTTGACCACCAGCAGCACCTTGCCAAGCTTGTCTGCCAGCCTGACCTGCTTGCCGCCTGGCAGATCGGCGCTGAAATCGGCGATGGTGGTCATGTTCGCTCTCCCCAATTGCTGCTTGATGAAGTGAGAGACCGAATTCGCAATCAGGTCAACCAGCGGGTTTGGTCCGGCGATAGACAAAGTCGAAACTGACCGACCAGGTCAGTCCCTGATCGGTCGAGATTTGGCCGTGCTGACGCACCGTATCGGCATCGATGCGGGTATAGCTCATCCGGATCAGGCCATCCTGGCCGGGGCCGCTCACGCCGCGCCAGAACCCGGTCAGCACCATGCCGTCCTGGACAGGCCCGCCATCGAATTCGACCCTTCCGCCTCCGCTATCGAGCCAGTACTGATGCCAGCGACCGGTGGCCGGATCGGGCGCATTGAGGCTGCCTCCACCAGTTCCCTTGAGCGGCATCCAGTTCTCGCGGATCGCACAGCCGCCATAGAGCTTTTCGATTTTGCTGTGCGCCAGCAGCGG
>CALMBN010000312.1 GCA_937860195.1 uncultured Novosphingobium sp. | reverse complement strand
AAATCGCGTCCCGGATCAAGGAAGCAGCAGAATGACGACGGGCCCTCTCTCAAAACGAACCGCCGCATTCAGCGAAACGGTGATCGATGACGAGGTTGTCTTGCTCAACCTGGCCGACGGCACATTCTTCTCGTTGACCGGGACGGCGGCGGAGATCTGGCCCTTGATCAACGGAGTCCGTACTCGCAATGCGCTGCTGGCCGATCTGGCCGCAGACTTTGCAGTCCCGTCAGAAGAAATCGCGCGCGAGCTTGATGCTTTCCTGGCCGCGCTGGCTGGGGCTGGATTTGTCGAAGGTCTCTGAAACCTGGCGGCTACGCGCCCGCACGCTTGAGGCAGCAGGTTGGCTGATTGCGGCGCGGCTCGCAGTCGGCTTTGTCGGGATCGAGCGCTGGCGCGGTCACCTCGGGCTGGCGGGAGCCCCTGACCAGGACGACATCGCCGAAGCCAGACGCCTGGCCCGACATGTCGACCGCGCGGCTGGACGGATAATGTTCGAAAGCAAATGCCTGCCCCGCGCCATCGCGCTGAGCCGGATGCTCCGGCGCCGCGGAATTGCCCACCGGCTGGTGATCGCAGCCCGCCCGGCCGGCGCAAGAAACGGGGCAGACGATCTTCACGCCTGGATCGAATTGGGGGGAACGATTGTGCTGGGCGAATTGCCAGGAAACTGGATTCAGGTGCTCGGCCTGCCGTAATATTTCCTGTCCCGCTTGCAATTTATGATCAAGTGAAAGACATTGGATCGCTGCAATGCAACAGCGGCACGGAGCCTGGGATTGTGGCCAAGAACGAATTGATGCCTAAGCGCTGGGACAAACCGGAATTGACCAAGCTTGGCACGCTACGCGATGTTGCAGGCCGTGAAGCTGTGACCACAAACACCCGCACCGGCAATTTTCGCAACCCATCCTGATCATTCGTATCGCACCGAATCATGGCGATGTTTTGGACCAGACCGGATGCGGGCGGTTAATGGCGGCCCAGCATCGGACAAGATGGGGCTTGCGAAGGTACAGAGTGGCAATCTCGTCCTGCCTTAAAATTTCCTGTCCCGCTTGCAATTTATGGACTAAATGACGATAATCGCAAGATTGCTGCAATGCAGCGGCGGCACGGAGTTTAGGATTGTGAGCAAGATTGAAAAATCGGCCAAGCGCTGGGCCAGACCGGAACTGACCAAGCTGGGCAGGCTGCGCGACGTAGCAGGCAACAACACTTTGTCTGCGCAAACCCGCACAGGCGGATTCCGCAATCCTTCTTGATCTTTCACATCGACCCCAATTGAAGCGCTATCTCGGACTAGGTCCGGATGCTGGCGCTCTATGACGGTCCCGCGCCGGACGGGTCGAATCTGGCCAAAAGACTGGCAGACAGCCTTGGCCTGATCGTCGGACTTTCCGCACGTCGATTTGCCGCCGGAAGCGCAAGCTATGCGTCGCTTCCGCTGGTTGAGCAGCTACCGCCACGCAACCTGAGGGCCCGCCATCGCTGGCCGCATTGGGAGCCGTTGCAGACGCGCACGGGCAAGCGGGTGCTGTTTCACGGCTTGATCTACAACACCGCCGAACTGGCGTGGCAGCTTGATCTGCCCGATGCCGAACCGGCGAACCTCTATGTCGCCGCCCTTGAACGCTGGGGTGAGGATGCCGACAACCGGATCCACGGCAACTATTGCGCCGTGGTCCACGATCCGGCGGATCGCAGCGCCCGGCTGGCGCGATCTGCGCTGGGCGCGCCGCCGCTACACTATTTCCACGACGGCAAAGGCTTTGGAGCCGCCTCGATCCTGCGAACGCTTGAGCCGATGGGCCTCGAGCGGACGTTGAATCCGCGCAAGTTGATCGACGCGCTTTATGCCAACCCGGTTGAAACCGAAGACTTCTATCTGGGAGCCTGGCGCGTGGGACTGGGCGCTGTGGTAACGCTCAGGCCGGATGGGCATCAAAGCCGCCGCTTTTACGATCCGGCCCGCTTGCGGCTCGGCTGGCGGCGCGGTGATCCCCGCGAAATGATCGAGGAAACCGAACGGCTGTTGATGGAAGCCTGCCAGGTGATGGTGTCCGGGGCCCGCGATCCCTGCGTAACCCTCTCGGGCGGTCTCGATTCAAGCAACATTGCCGCTCGCGTGCTGCGCTGCCTTCCCGATGATCAGCGGCTCAAGACCGTCACATTCTTGCCCTCGCCCGAGCTCGAGCACGAACCGACCTACCGCATTGTTTTCGATGAACGGCCGCCGGTTGAAGAATTTGTGGCGATGCATCCGCGCATCGATCCGCATTTCACGACCAACGAAGGGATCGAATTCGACCACCGGCTCGACCAGCTGTTTCTGGCGATGGGCACCGGCCAAGCCTGCATAACTCCCAATTTCCGCTATCACGGCTTGCTCGAACTTGCTTCGAAAGCGGGCTGCGACCGGATGCTGGAAGGTGGCTGGGGCGAGGCGAGTTTCAGCGCCTATGGCAACTGGGCCTATGGCGAATATCTCTTCAAGGGCCAGTGGCGACAGCTGCGCGCGGCGCTGAAAGCGGACGATCTCTATCCGCGGCCAACCTGGCGCAAACTGCTGTCGCGCGCGGTCATTCCGCTGTTGCCGGACCGGCTCTGGCGGCTGTGGATGGGGTTGACCGGCAAGGCGGCCCAGTCGCACAACCTCGAATTCGCGTTCCTGAAACGACAGGCCCTGATCGACCATGATGTTGTTGAGCGGGCGCGAGCGAGCGGGGTCAGCTATGAACGCAATCAATTCGGCAGCCGCCGCCAGGTCGTGAGAGACCAGCTCGCCCGCGAGGACATCGAGGCTTCGGACTATTCGCAGGCCATGGAGCAGATTTACGAAGTGCGAATGCTGGAAGTTCCAACCTATCGGCCACTGCTCGAATACTGTTTGTCGCTGCCTTCCCTGATGTTCATGCGCGATGGGCAAATCCGCTGGCTGGCCCGGGAACTTGGCCGAGGCAACATGCCTGAGGCACTGCGAACCTCGCGCGAAGTCGGGGAAGAGAATGGCGACTGGCATCGGCGGCTGACCCCGCGACTGGCGGAGTTCCGGGAAACGGTGCGCAAAGGCAGACTGAATCCGGAGCTGGACTATTTCATCGATTTCGATGCGCTGGACAAGGCGCTGGACGATTGGCCCGATCAGCCCACCATGGCCGAAGAGGTTTTCTTTCCATTGGGCTTTGGCCTGCCGCGGGCGATCGCGATGATCCGCTATGTCAATTACATGACCGGACGAAACGAGTCCGCCTGAAATTTGGCCGACTGCACCTGATTGACACGCGCTGCCCCGAAGAACAGGAACGCGGACGATGACCCGCGCTGGACCCCGCCTGTTCGATCCTGCCGTGCACGGCCGTGCGGCGGCTTGGCTGGGGACACTGATGGTGATTGCGGCGCTGACCGAAGGTGCCGGGATCATCTTGCTGGTGCCGCTCCTGACGGCACTGGGCCAGGGCGGGGCGGGGCAAATCGGCACCGTTCTGGCCTCACTCGGAATTCCAGGCCGGCTCGACGCGTTGCTGGTGTTGTTCGTTTTGCTGGTCACCGTGCGAGCGCTTGTCGTTCATTTGCGCGGGTTGGCGGCGCTCCGGCTGGAGGCTGGACTGGTCGATGCCTTGCGCAGCCGGGCTTGGGCGGCGCTGCTCCATTGCAACTGGCGGGTGCTGATGGGATTGAACCGCTCAAACACCGCAAGCCTGCTCATTTCGCGGATCGATCGGTCCGGACAATACGTGAATCAGGTCGTCGCGGCTTTGGCGACCTCGGCCACCCTGGGCGGGATCGGGCTTGCCGCGCTCGCCATTTCGCCGATCCTGACCTTTGCAGCGACTCTCGCCGGATTGGCAGTCCTGCTCGCCTTTCACGGCATGAGACGACGTGTGACGGGCCTCGGCGAGGCCTTGAGTGCGGCCTACGCCGATGTTTATGGCCGGATCAACGAAGGTCTCGGCGCGCTCAGGGTCATCAAGAGCCTTGGCGCAGAGGACCGGGTATTGACTGGGCTCATGACCGGATTCGTGGATATGCGGCGCACCCAGATGGCCTATCAGCGCGATCTTGGCCTTGGCCAAAGCGCCTTGCAGGTTGGCGGTGCGGCGGTGCTTGCGCTGCTGGTCTGGTTGGCCCTTGAACGCTGGCACAGTCCGGCTTCTGCGGTCTTGCCGATGGTTGCGCTGTTTGCGCGCGCCTTGCCGCTGATTGCCATCCTCCAACAGACTTTGCTCAACACCGCCCATGCCCGCCCCGCAGTTCGCGAAGCGCTTGAGCTGATCGGCCGGGCCGAAGCTGCGCGTGAGCCGGACAATGATAGCCTCAAGCCGCCCGGTCTAACCAATTCGATCCAGCTCGAAGGCGCGACGGTTCGCTACGCGGGCGAGCCGCAAGCCGCGCTTGATGCAGTAACGGCAACCATCCCGGCGCGCGGAATTACGGCGATCTCTGGCCCCTCAGGGGCGGGGAAGAGCACGCTCGCCGATCTGATCGGCGGCTTGCTCGAACCCGATTCTGGGCGCGTTCTGATCGATGGCAAGGATTTGGACGGGCCGGTGCGGCAGGCCTGGCGGCGGCGGGTGGCCTATGTCCAGCAAGATCCGGTGCTGTTGTCCGCCAGCTTGCGCGATAATCTGCGCTGGGCTGCTCCTGATGCGAGCGATGCCGAACTTGAAACGGCGCTGAAGGCGGCTTCGGCAGAGTTTGCACTGTCCTTGCCAAAGGGCCTCGACACGCATCTGGGTGATGGCGGGCGATTTCTTTCGGGTGGCGAGCGTCAGCGGCTGATGCTGGCCCGGGCGCTGCTGCGTGATCCGGCACTGCTGATTCTTGACGAAGCAACCAGCGCGCTTGACGCTGAGAATGAAGCCCAAATTGCAGCCGCGCTGACCAAGCTGGGGCAACGCATGGCCGTGGTGGTGATCGCCCATCGAGGCGCATTGACTGAACTGGCCGACCATGAAATCCGGCTCGATTCAGGTCGTTGCCTTTCGGTGGATTAGTCGGATAGCTTGCCTGCACGGAGAACGGCGCGATGAAGCACTGGACATATGCGGCTGCGGCCATTGGGCTTGTGCTTGGCGGAATGGCCGCAGCCGCTGCTCCGCGCGGTTGCACGGGCCCGGTCAGCAAGATCTGGCTCAACCTCAGCATCGAGCAAGTCCGCAGTTCGCGCGGTGTCATCACCTTGACGCTTTATCCTGACGATCAGGCCAGATTTCTCGCACCGAAGGGCGCGCTGTTCGTCGCCCGGGTCAAGGCTCGCGCGGGGATTACCAGGTCCTGCATTTACCTGCCCGGACCCGGCACCTACGCCTTGGCGTTGTACCATGACGAGAATGGCAATGGGAAAGTTGACCGCAATGCGATCGGCATCCCGCAAGAGGGCTTCGGGTTTTCAAACAATCCCAGCGTCCTGATCTCTGCGCCCAGTCTGAAATCTGTCCGTTTCAGTGTGGCCAGGACCGGATCGAATACCGGGATCAGGATGAAGTACCCCTGATCTCCCGACATTTTACGCATCGCTGCCTGCCAAAGCATCGCCGACCAAATCGGAGCCTGATATGCCAAACCCCAACCTGTTCGACGAAGCCCGCGCGCTGGAAGGGGAAATCGTCTCGCTTCGGCGAGCGATCCATGCCGAGCCTGAGCTGGGCCTCCATACCCCCAAGACCCGCGACAAGGTCCGCGCAGCTCTTGCCAATCTTCCGCTGGAATGGGCCGAGGGCCCGTCAACCACCGGTCTTGTCGCCACACTCAAAGGCGGCGGGGGAGCGGGGCGGTGCGTGCTGCTGCGCGGCGATATGGACGCGCTGCCGATGCCGGAAGAAACCGGGCTCGACTTCGCCTCGACCATCCCCGGCGCGATGCATGCCTGCGGGCATGACACCCACACTGCCATGCTGGCTGGGGCAGTCCGGCTGCTCTGCGCGCGGCGCGAGAGCTTGAAGGGCGAAGTCCGGTTCATGTTCCAGCCGGGCGAGGAAGGCTTTCACGGGGCAAAGTTCATGCTTGAGGACGGACTGCTGGGCGGCGACGGGACCGGCAAGGCCTTGCCCGAAGCGGCCTTTGCGCTCCACATCATGCCCAATGCCCGGCATGGCCTGGTGGCGGGCCGCAGCGGCGCACTGATGGCTTCGGCCGATCAGTTCGAGATTGTCGTTACCGGTCGCGGCGGACATGCTGCATTACCGCATCAGGCGCTCGATCCGGTGCCAATCGCCTGCGAGATCGTCACCGGGTTGCAAACCGTGATTGCCCGGCAGTTCGATGCCCACGATCCGGTAATCGCGACCGTTGCCCAGATCGGGGCCGGGACCGCGCACAATATCATTGCCGATTTTGCCACCTTGAAAGGCACCCTGCGCACCCTCTCGCCGCGCCACCGCGACAAGCTTCACGCAGCCTTGGTCCAGCTTGCCACCGGCATCGCCGCTGCGCATGGGGCGAGCGCCGCAGTGACGATCACGCCCGGCTTTCCGGTCACCAATTGCGATTCCCGGGCAGTGGCGCTGGGCGAGACGGTCAGCGCCGAGCTGTTCGGCGAAACCAGCTTTCGCCGCCTCGATCAACCGATGATGGGGGCCGAGGACTTCTCCTATGTCCTGGAAAAAATTCCCGGCGCGATGTTTTTCCTTGGGGTTGCTGCCACAGGGGCCGATTGGCATTCCTGCCCCGCAATCCACTCGCCCCGGATGATGGTTGATGAAAGCGCCCTGCCGCGCGGCGCGGCGCTGCTCGCGGGCTGCGCCGAACGGTTTCTGGCAGGGGGATGGAGCTAGGAAAAATGGTGCACCAGGCAGGATTGGCCGCGCTACGCTTGGCCGTCTTCGCTGCGCTTCGACTCCGAAGGGTCAGACCCTTCATTATCCACCAAACACAACAGG
>CALMBN010000311.1 GCA_937860195.1 uncultured Novosphingobium sp. | reverse complement strand
CACAACTGCTTGAAGAAAAACAATCCTTCGACAAGCTCAGGAAAGACGGGCTTGGAGGGAAGGTGATTCATATTTCCCAATCGTTGCTCTAGGCCTGGCTTTTGCCGGTCCGCAGCATCCCCCACAGCACCAGCGCCCCGATCACATCGAGCGCACCCAGAACCACGAACAGCGGGTTGTAGCCATAGGTGTCGGCGCTCTGGCCGATAACCAAGGTGAACAGCATCCCGCCGATCCAGGCGATCGTCCCGGCCATGCCGGTGGCGGTGCCTACGGTCTTGCTGTCAAACACATCGGTGCACAGCGTCAGCAGCGCGCCGTTGAGCATCTGGTGGGCAAAGCCGCCGACGCAGAACAGCGCGATGGCGAGGCCGGGCGATCCAGCGAGGCCGATGCAGGCTGGCCCGACCATGCACAGCGCGCCAATGGTCATGGTGATCTTGCGGCTGGCGAGCAGGCCGGCGCCACGTTTCATCAGCCAGGTCGGCAGAAGGCCCGCCGCCAGACTGCCAAAATCTGCCGCAAGGAACGGCAGCCAGGCCCACAGCGCGATGCTTTTGAGGTCAAGTTTCCACACCGCCACCAGATAGAGCGGAATGAAGAAATTGAAGGTCTGCCAGGCCGGTTCGGCCAGAAAGCGCGGGATTGCAATCGCCCAGAAGCTGCGCGATCGGAGAACTTCCTTACGGGTCGCGGGCTTTGCGCCAACATCCTGTGTCCGCCCGGCTTCGATGTGTGCGCGCTCTTCCGCGCCCAAGCTCTTGTGCTCTGCTGGGGTGCGATAGCCCCACCACCACAACGCTGCCCAGAACAGGCTGAGCAAGCCGGTGACCAGGAACGCCGATTGCCAGCCCCAATAGAGAATGCAGAACGCCACCAAAGGTGGCGCGATCATGTTGCCTACGCTCGTCCCCATCTGAAATCCGCTGGTCGCCAGCGGGCGCTCTTTGGGCGGGAACCATTCGGAGACGGCCTTTGAACCGGCCGGGATCGCAGCGGCCTCGGTCGCTCCGAGCAGAGCGCGAAACGCAGCAAGGCTCCAGGTCCCAGTAGCCAGCGCATGGGCCATGTTGGCAAGGGCCCAGCCCACTGCAAAAATCGCGAAGCCCAGCCGGGTCCCCAGCGCATCCAGGACACTGCCAGCTACCGTCTGCATCACGGTGTAGGCCAGCTGGAACGAGAGAACGACCCAGCTGTAATCCGCCGTGCTCATGGAGAATTCCTCCTTGAGCGTCGGCGCGGCTACCGACAGGGTCGATCGGGCGAGATAGTTCAGGACGGTCCCCAGCGTGACCAGCCCGATTATCCACCAGCGCAGCTTACCCCGCATTGCCTTCTCCTGTCGTCAATTGAACTGATAGCTTAAACGAAGGGACCGGACACCCCGAAGGATGCCCGGCCCAGGGGTTGGACAATCAGCCAGAGCTCAATCGCCGAAGCTGTATTGCAACTTGATCCCGAAGAACCGGTCGCTGTCACGAGGGCGAACCTGATAGATCACGTGCGCCGGGTTGGTCGCGCTGCCACTGAGGTTCTGGAAACCGTCCTGAAGGCCCGCCGCATAATGCGTGTCGAACAGGTTGTTCACGAACAGCGTGGCCTTGATCGGTCCGAATTCGGCACCGACGCTGGCGTTCAGGATCCCGTATGCGCGTTGCACGGTCCGCGGATTGCCCAGCAGGTCGAAATTGACGCTGCTCTGATGCTGATAGTTCAGCGTCGCGAAACCCTTGTTTTCAGCACCGATCGCAAACTCGCCAGTGGCTCCGAGGGCAAACTTGAGCTTGGGCGAGTTGGGCAGGCTGCCGCCACTGCGATCCTGCTGCGAGCAGAGCGTGCGCGGTGTGACCGCACTCGCAGCGGGCGCGGTGGTGCACGGCGCGGACAATACAGACGCGGTTCCGTTCCAGGTTGCCCCGGTCTGATCCGAATAGTTCTGTGCGCCTGGGAATGACGTCATCTTGGCATCGGTATACGAAGCCGATGCATCAAGTCGCAGCCAATCCACAGGCTTCGCCGTCAATTCGGCTTCGAAGCCCTTGGTCTTGAGCTTGCCCACATTATTCAGCACGAACTGCGGGGCCAGGTTGACGATCACCGCCGATTGCGCCTGAAAGTTGCTGTAATCGGTGTAGAAACCGGTGATATTGAACTGCACCTTGTTGTCCGCAAACCGGCTTTTGAGCCCGAGCTCGTATGAGGTCGAATGCTCTGCTTTCACCGGACCGACGCCGCTCAGCCCTGCACCAGTTCCAGAGAGGGCGGCGTTGATGCGAGCCGGGTTGAAACCTGATGAAACGTCATAGGCAAAGCCCTTGTAGCCCCGCGCG
>CALMBN010000310.1 GCA_937860195.1 uncultured Novosphingobium sp. | reverse complement strand
GAGGCGTTGGCGCGCGTTGGCCGGCATCGCGCTCGCCCTGCTCGCGTGGACGAGGCCCGATGGTCCGTTGTGGGCCGTGCCCGCGGTCTTGGCGGCGGTCGCGGCGGTCCCCGCAGCGGTGGCGGACGCGGTCCGCGCACCAACAACAACCGCTCAGGCGGAGGCCAGAGCCGCGACGGCCAATCGCGCGATCAGTATATCCGCAACGAACGGATTGCCGATGATCGCAAAGCGACTGCCCCGCGTGGTCCGGTGTTCAACCCGCTGTCCGCCGACGACCGTGACGCTCGGGCCAATCCGGCTCCGCGCGGCGACATCCGCCGCGACGAACGCCGCCCCGAACCACGCGGTGAATTCCGCCGCGATGGCGCAGCCCCGCGCCGCGATAGCGGTCAGCCGCGTCATGATGGCGGGCCTCGCCGTGATGGTGGCGCTCCACGCCCGGATGGCCAGCCGCGCCGCGATGGCGGCCAGCCACGTGGTGACGGTCAGCCGCGCACAGATGGTCAGCAACGCCGCAAGCCCGGCGGCAAGCCAGGCGGCGGTGGTCAACGCCGCTGGGGCTAACTGCCCTCTTGCACAAACGCCGCAACCCCGCATGATGCTCGCTCGTTGCTGACGGGGGAGAATCATGCGCTGGTGGTTGGTCATTCCGGTTCTCGCGCTGGCCGGGTGCAGTGAACCTCCGCCGCAGCCTCTGACGGTCGAGCAAAGCGCTGCGCTGTCGCCCAAGGACCCGCGACTGGCGCAGCTTTACAATGGCTCGTGCAAAGTCTGTCACACGGTCAAGGATTCACTTGCGCCTTTGACCGGCGATCGAACTTTGTGGAATCCGCGCTGGGCCCAAGGCGAGCCAGCACTTCTGGCGGCTGCGATCCAGGGCAAAAAAGGCATGCCAGCCGGCGGCCAGTGCTTCACCTGCACTCCCGAAGATCTGGTGGCACTGATCCGCTTCATGGCCGGCCGCGAGGGGGCGAAGTGAGCACCCGTCGCAAGGTCCTGCTGGGCGGCGCAGGGTTGCTGGCGCTGGGGGCCGCCGGGCTTGTCGGACGACGCGAATGGTTGAGCCGCGAGCCCGATCTACTGCCTCCGCTGGATGCAGCAGGCCGCGCGCTATGGTCAAATTGGGCCGGAACCGCAACCGCCTATCCCGCTGTCCGCGCCGCTCCCGCCAGCGAAGCGGACCTGGCGACACTGCTGCCCGCTGCGAAAGCACCGATCCGCCCGGTCGGTTCGGGCCACAGCTTCACCGCGCTGGTCCCGACCGAGGGCACCCTGCTCTCGCTCGATCGGCTCGAAGGGCTGGTCCGGCATGATGCCGCCGCTTACACTGCGACAATCCGGGCCGGAACCAGGCTCTCTGCACTCGGCCCGTTGCTGGCCGGGATCGGGCAGGAAATGCCTAACTTGCCGGACATCAACAAGCAGACCCTCGCGGGTGGGCTGGCCACGGGCACTCACGGCACCGGCAAGGGCTTCATGGCGCTCCACGGCGAGGTGACGGAGTTGCGGCTGGTTCTGCCGGATGGCGGGATCGCGCAATGCAGCCGCAACTGGCGCCCCGAGCTGTTTCACGCCGCCCGGGTCGGGCTCGGCGGGTTTGGCGTGCTTAGCGAAGTCACCTTGCAGAACCGCCCGCTCAGCCGGGTCAAAAAGGTGGTGACTCTGGTCGATACCGAAGAGCTGCTGCGGAAATGGCCCGCGCTCGCCGGTCAGCACCGCAATGCCGAATTTCTGGTCCTGCCGTTTACCGGCAAATCGGCGCTGATTACCCACGACGTGACCACTGATCCGGTCCGACCGCGCGGTCCAGACCAGGACGCTGATACGCTGATGGACCTCAAGCGGCTGCGCGATCTGTTCGAATTTACTCCAGCCTTGCGCCGCCGCGCGGCCCAGGCGGCGATGGCGGAGATCCCGCCCGAGATTGCGATCGACGAGGGCTGGAAGCTGCTCTCAAACGAGCGGCCGGTGCGGTTCAAGGAAATGGAATACCACCTGCCGATTGACCAGCAAGTTGCGGCACTGCGCGAGGTTATCGCCCGGATCGAGCGCGATGCGCCGGGTGTATTCTTCCCGATCGAAGCCCGGATCATTGCGCCCGACGATGCCTGGCTCTCTCCGTTCTATCTGCGCGAGTCCGGTTCGATCGCGGTCCATGCCTGGTACAAGGAAGACCACGACTGGATGTTCAAACTGATCGAGCCGGTGCTGCGGGAAGCAGGCGGGCGGCCGCACTGGGGCAAGCTCCATTCGCTGGGCGCGGCTGACCTGAAGCAGTTGTATCCGATGTTCGCCGAGGCGCAGGCGGTGCGGCGCAAGGTTGATTCGCAAGATCGGATGATGAATCCGTTCCTGACCCGGATTTTCGGGTGAAACGCCGTTCGGTTCTGGTTGGCTGCGGGGCGTTGGCCCTGGCAGGGCTGGGAACATGGGCGCTTCGGCCCGAGGAGGTGGGCGGCATGCACGATCCTTATTTCACGCGCCTTGCAGCGGCGCTTAAGCGCGCCGGGCTGAACCGCCCGACGCTGGTGATTGATCGCCAGCGGCTGAATGCCAACATCGCTGCGATCCGTAAAAGCACTGATGCCGCCAAGCTGCCACTGCGCGTGGTAGCCAAGTCGCTTCCCTCACCCAGGCTGCTCGAAACAATCATGACCGGCATGGGCACCCAGCGGCTGATGGTCTTCAGCGCCGAGATGTTGTTGCAAATACTGCCGCTGCATCCACAGGCCGACTACCTGATGGGTAAGCCGTTGCCGGTCAGCGAGCTCGTACGGGTCGCAAAGAGGGCCGGCATACAGGCGGCAGCCCAGATTCAGTGGTTGATTGATACGCCAGAACGGCTGGTCCAGTATTCAGAGATCGCCAAGGCGCTTGGCATTGTTTTGCGGATCAATTTCGAGATCGATGTCGGCCTCCATCGCGGTGGCTTTGTGGATGGACGCGCCCTTGCCAGGGCCCTTGAATTGGCAAAGTCTGCTGGATGCGATGTCGCTGGATTGATGGGATATGATCCGCACATTCCGAAAATGCCCGATCCTGACAAGGCTCACAGTGCCGCCCAGGAAGCCTATCGCACTGCCGTGGTCATGCTCAAGGCCACCGGGCTGGATTCGGAAAAACTGACTCTGAACTCCGCCGGTAGCCCGACCTTCCGCCGCCATTGCAATGGCACGGCAGCCAACGAGGTCTCGGTTGGTTCTGCCTTCGTCAAACCGGGGGACTTCGACTATCCGGATCTGGCCGACCTCACATCCGCCGCCTTTATCGCCACCCCGGTGCTTAAAGCCGATAACGACCACCCGCTGCCCGGCGTGGAAGCACTATCCGGCGCGCTGCAGTGGTGGGACCGGAACACCCAGCGCGGCTTTTTTATCCATGGCGGGCACTGGCTGGCCAAGCCGGTTTCGCCACCAGGCCTGCAATACTCCGCACTGTTCGGTCGCAGTTCCAATCAGGAACTGCTGACCGGCTCGGCCCGGATCGAGCTCAAGCCCGACGATACCGTGTTCTTGCGCCCAGATCAGAGCGAGGCGCTGTTCTTGCAATTCGGCGATATTGCGGTGTTCGACGGTCGAGAGATCGCGGAACTTTGGCCAACCTTGCCGGTCAGCGCCTAAAGCCACCCGATCCGTTTGAAGCGCAGCCACAGCCCGCCGCAGATGCCGATGATGACTGTCCACACCGCCGGATAACCCCATTTGCTGTGCAATTCGGGCATATAGTCGAAGTTCATGCCATAAATTCCGGCTATCGCGGTCGGCACGGCCAGGATTGCAGCATAGGCAGCCAGCTGCCGGGTCATATGCCCTTGCCGATGTTGTTCGAGCAGGCTGGCGGTTTCGACGATGGACGCCAGCGTGTCGCGCAGGCCGTTCATCCGGATCAGCGTGCGGTGGACATGATCGAGCACATCGCGAAACCAGATCCGGGCACTCGGATCGACCACCGGAAGGTCGGTAAAGGTCAACCGCTCGCAAACCTCTTCCATCGGCCCGACAATCCGGGTGAAGCGCCGGAACTGGCGGCGCAGGCGGAAAATCCGGCGGATCATCGAGGGTTCGGGGAAACTGTCGATCGCGCTTTCTTCCATGATCTGGACCGAATCCTCATAGCGTTCGAGGATCGGCTGGTATCCGTCGACCACGAAATCGAGGATCGCGTGGGCAACATAGTCTGGTCCTTCGCTGAGCCGTCCGGCATCGCTTTCCAGCCGCTTGCGGAGCTTGCTGTGGGCCCGGGTTGAACCCATCCGGACGGTGACAATAAAGTCACTGCCCAGAAAGATCGCGGTCTGGCCATAGGAGATCGACTCGCCCTCTTCGATCGTAGCTGTGCGGGCGATGATGAACAGCTGTTGCCCATAAGTTTCGATCTTCGGCATCTGGCTGGGATTGAGCGCGTCCTCAACCGCCAGCAGATGCAGCCCGAACTGCTCGCGCACAGGCTCCATATCCCTCGCCGTGGGATTGGCGAGGCCGACCCAGTCAAACGCGCCCTTTGGCAAGTCTCCACGTGGTTTTCCATCAACGTCGAGGCGGGTTTCGGACGGTTTGCCACCGGAATAGCGGCGCGAGGCGATGATCGGCATGGACAACATGTGCCAAAGCGGCATGATGCTGGCAATCCCGCTTCAAAGCGGCTATTGCTGACAGCAATGTCAATAGAACACGGAGAGCCCAACTCATGAACGCCCACAGCTCGATTGTCGAAACCGTTGACATGATTATCGTCGGAGCTGGCATATCCGGGATCGGCATGGCCGTGCACATGAAACGCGACTGTCCGGACAAGAGCGTTGCGATCCTCGATCGGCGGACACAGATCGGCGGGACCTGGGACCTGTTCCGTTATCCCGGTATCCGGAGCGATTCGGATATGCACACACTGGGCTTCGTGTTCGAACCTTGGAAACATGAAAAGGCCATCGCCGACGGCCCGTCGATCCTTGAATACCTCGACAACATTGTCGGCAAATACGATCTCCAGGCGAATATGCGGCTGGGCCAGAAAGTGGTCAGCGCCGACTGGGACAGCAAGACTGCATTGTGGACCGTGGTTTCTGAAACCGCCGAAGGTGGCCGCAGCCGCCTCAAAGGCCGGTTCCTGTTCCTCGGCTCGGGCTATTACGATTATGACAATCCCTATGACGCACAATTCCCCGGCCGCGACAAGTTCAAGGGGCAAATACTGCACCCGCAATTCTGGCCCAAGGATCTCGATTACTCCGGCAAGAAGGTGGTCGTGATCGGCTCGGGGGCGACGGCTGTCACCATCGTACCCGCGATGGCTGAGGGTGGCGCAGCGCACGTCACCATGCTGCAACGCACGCCAACCTGGATCATGTCCCGCCCGGCCAAGGATGCGATTGCCAACGGCCTGCGCAAGGTTCTTCCCGAAAAGGTCGCCTATGGGATCACCCGCGCAAAGAATATCTTTCTGGGCGATCTGATGTTCAAACGCGCCCGCAACCAGCCGGAAAAAGTCATCGAATTTCTCGAAAAGGGCCTGCGCGACAATCTGGGGCCGGACTATGACCGTGCCGCCTTCACCCCGCCCTATAACCCATGGGAGCAGCGGTTGTGCTTCGTTCCCGATGCCGATTTCTTCGAGGCGATGAAGGCTGGCAAGGCCAGCGTCGTGACCGATGAGATCGAGACTTTCGATGCCAAGGGAATCAAGCTCAAATCGGGTGGCCGTATCGATGCCGACATCGTCGTCACCGCAACCGGCCTGACCATGTCGTTCGCCGGCAAGATCGCGATGGCAATCGATGGCAAGCCGATCGATTTTAGCGAAACCTATTTCTACCGCAACTGCATGTTTTCCAACCTGCCCAATCTGGCCGGCGTGTTCGGCTATCTCAACGCCAGCTGGACCTTGCGGGTCGATATCGTCGCCCAATATCTGACCCGGTTGCTCAAGCAGATGGACAAATACGGCGCGGTTGCAGCAACCCCGGTGATGGCCAAAGGCGAGGAACCGGAGGTCGATGATATCTTCGATTTCTCCAGCGGCTATATCCAGCGCGGCAAGCACCTGATGCCCAAAAACGCGGCCACGCTGCCGTGGCGGCTCAATCAGGACTACCGCAAGGACCGGGTTGATATGCGCCATACCCTGATCGACGACGGGGTGCTGCACTTCGCCCGCGCGCGGGAACTGGTCGAAGGTTAGAAGGGTTCACGCAGAGGCGCAGAGAAGGAAGAGAGGCGCAGAGATGTCGCGCATGTGGCGAAACCGCCCCAGATCCTCCGGCGGACCGTTTTTGGAGAGTGTTGGTTTTCAGGGAGCGCCTTCGGCACTCAATACGCCTCTGCGCCTCCCTTTCTCTTCTCTGCGGCTCTGCGTGAACCAGAAATTGCGCAACCTCTCCCAATCTCCTAGCCTCACCCGATGACCGACCCCAACCGCATCTGGAAAGCCGCCCTGCTCGTCATCGGTGACGAGATTCTTTCTGGCCGCACGCAGGACAAGAACGTTGCGCAGGTCGCATCCTGGTTGGGCGTGCAAGGCATCCGCCTGTCTGAAGTACGGGTTGTGCCGGATCACACCGCCGCCATCGTCGCTGCGGTCAACGCACTGCGCCAGGCTAACGATTACCTGTTCACCACCGGCGGAATCGGTCCTACCCACGACGATATCACCGTCGATGCCGTGGCCGAGGCGCTGGGTGTGGGCGTGGTGATCCACCCCGAGGCTCGCGCGATCCTGGAACGCTATTACGCGACCCGTGGCGGCCTTAACGAAGCCCGCCTGCGGATGGCCCGCGTGCCCGATGGAGCCGAACTGATCCCCAACAAGATGTCTGGCGCCCCGGGCATCCAGATCGGCAACGTGTTCCTGATGGCCGGGGTTCCGTCGATCACCGCGGGCATGCTCGACGCACTGACCGGCACGCTCGAAGGCGGTTTGCCGGTGTTGTCCGAAACAATCGGCAGCTGGGCGCAGGAAAGCGAAGTCGCCGACCTGCTCCGCGAGACCGAGCGTGCCCATGAAGGCTGCTCGATCGGCAGCTACCCGTTTTTCCGCGAAGGACGGGTCGGGGCGAACTTCGTGGTCCGCTCGGTCGATGCTGCCCGGCTTGAAGCATGCTGTGAGGCCTTGACGATCGGCCTGCGTGCACTGGGCCGCGATGCGGTGCCGGGCGGGGTCTAGGGAGCCTTGACTGGCTGGCGCGGAGCGGCACCTTTGTCCACCACCAGCGTGATCACAATTCGGGCGGGTTGCGGGCTCTTGTTGACCCCGTTGTGCGCCAGACCACGCGGCATCGTGAAGCTGTCACCTGCGTTGAGGACCGAAACTTTGCCCTTGGTGTGTACTTCGAGTTGACCGGAAGCAACGTAACCCACCTCGATCCCCGGATGCACATGCCAGCCGCTTGCCGCGCCGGACGCGAAATCGCGGGTCTGGACAATGACCCACTGCGGCTTGCCGCGCGGCACATCAAATTCGGCATGAGTTTGCATCGGCGCAGCCGGCGGTGCGGCGCTGGTTGTCGCGGCAGCGGCAAGAATGAGAAGTGCGCGCATCGTCAGGAGCCGACCTTGAGGCATGGCTGCCTGGTACCATCGGCGATGGCCCGCGCCGCCTCGTTCTGGGCCGGACGAGGCTCGATCTGGGCGACAACGCAGGCCTGCTTCAGATCGACCACCACCAGCCGCGCAGCCATCTGTTCAGGCCGTTCGGGAGAAGTGACCACCTGATTCCGGACGATCAGCGCGGTCGGTTCGAACGCAGCGCCCGCACCAATGCCGCGCCATTCAAACACATCGCCGAGCGAATTGAATCCGCCTCCGCCAAGCGCGATCAGCGCAAGCGGAACCGGCTTGCCTCCGGGAAGGATCAGCCGCAGGTCGTCCCGCGCATCGCCGTAATCGACGAACACAGCAAAGCCGCCTGGCCCCATGCAGCGCGACACCGACCAGTCCTCTTCCGGCTTACTCTCCACCACCTTGCAGTTTTTCAGCGGAGTGTAGCGCGATTGGGGTCCTGCCGGTTCGGATTCAGCGGGACCGGTTGCCGCCGCGGCATCGTTACCGGAAGCAGTCGCGCCGACCGAACTCTCAGTTTGGATGGCGGCGGGAGGTTCACCCGAGCACGCGACGATCAGGACAGCGGTTGTTGGCGAGTACTTCGACATCTCAGACCTACTCCTGGCGCTTCAGCTCGATCTCGATGAAGGCGAATGTCGCATCATTGGCGCTGATCACGTTGTGGGCAACGCCGGCCTTGCGGAAGTAGGACTTGCCGGCGACCAGATCGGCGAAGCTTTCGGCGCCGTCGCGATCGAGCAGGCGCAGGCGGCCGGTGTGCAAAGGCACGACGGCATAGTCCATCTC